>JABAAA010000018.1 GCA_014239005.1 Alphaproteobacteria bacterium
GAGAGAATCTTGGAGAGGATCTGGACGTCGCAAAATCTCGGCGCGCCCACCTATCGCTTTTGGCTCGCCTTTGCCGAAGGCGACGCGCGCGCGCGATAGAGCTCGACCGCTTTATTGAAATGGAGCAAGGACTGTTCGGGCTGTTCGGCTCTTCGCAGAAAAGAGCCCGCCTGCCACCACGCGAGCAGATCGTCGGAACGCAGCTCTTGCAGGCTTTTCAAGAGCGCCAACGCTTCTTCCAACCGAGCTTCTTTGAGAGAATCTTGGAGAGGCTCTTGACGTCGCAAAATCTCGGCGCGCAAATAGACAGCCTGACGATAGAACAACGCGCGTGGCGAAATTTGCGCGGCAACCTCCAAGGCGGCTTCGTCCTGACGAAGTTCGAAAAGCGCGTTGCTCAAGACAAGACGCACGAAAGACGAAGAAAGATCGGTCTGCGCCGCCAAACGAGCAAACAGCAGCTTCGTCGACGCCTGCGACTCGTAGGTCGCCAGGTCGGCAAGCGATCGAGCAAGGAAAAAGGTCGCCTGCTCCGCCAAAACCTGATCGCGTCCGACAGGCGCTAAATCCTCCGTCTCGTCGCTCTCGACCCGCCGCGAAAGCTCGTCCAAAAACAACACCTGAACACGCAGCTGGTTCTTCACGGGCTCCAACAACGCCAACGCTGTCTTTTTGCCATGCTCTTGCTCGCTCTGCGCATGGTGGAGCGCTTGAACCCACAACAACGAAAGATCGCCCGAAAGAGATTCCGACTCGCGCAACAGCTGCTGGGTCGCGCGAAACTCGCCGCGCGCAAGGGTTGCGTAGAGCCGCAACAGACGAGCGAAGCTCTCTCCCGATTCGCGCTCGAGCTCTTGCAGCGCCGACTCTTGCGCGCGCGCGTCGCCTTCGGCAAAGGCGAGCCAAAAGCGGTAGGTGGGCGCGCCGTAGCGAGCGAAATCGCCAAAGCCCGACAAGTCTCCGACGATCTGACGAGCGCGGGCAACCCTGCCTTTCTTGAGCTCTTCGGACGCGAGCAGAAAGCGCGCCAAGAAGCCGTGTCCGTCCTTCTGTGTTTGCAAACGCTCGGCAACCGCAAGAGCCCTCTCCATTTCTCCGGCGCGCACATGCGCCCGAAAGGAACGCTCCCACACCTCTCGCGTCGGCAGCTTTGCGGCAAGGCGCCCTGCAATCGACGAGGCGCGAGGAAAAGCCCGCTCGGATTCCGCATAGCCCAACGCCAAATAGCTGCCGGAGACGGTTTCGACAGGACGCTGCCAAAACCACAACGTGCGCGAGAGCGTGCGCGAGAGCGCGTACCGAGCCGAGTGCCACGACGCCGAAAGAGAAAATGTTCGCAAGGACTCCCACAAGGATCCCGAGCGCTGCCTCACCCCCTCCCCTCGCTCAGCCTCCTCTGTCGCGTCATCCCGACGGGGTTCGTCCTGTTGGACAACATTTTGCTCGGTAGCGAGCAACGACGCGTCGAACCTGCCTTCGGGCAAGGCTTCTTGCCAAGATTGCGAAGAAGATTGCGAAGATTGCGAAGATTGCCAAGATTGCAAAGACTGGCTGGCAAGGGCTACGGGAGAACAGAGCAACAGGCACGACAACACGCACCTGCACACGCCTCCGCACCAAGCCCTTGTCCGTTTCGATGCATAGGGTGCACGATTCGAAGATCGAACCGACAGCGAAACGTTTTCATCCATCACGCGTTGCCTCTTCTCCTCCCGCCAAGCGATTCCACAATTGAGCGTACTTGCCGCCATTTTGCAAGAGTCGATGGTGGTTGCCGACCTCGCAACAGGTGCCGCGATCCAACACATAGATGCAATCGGCGTTTTGAATGGTCGTGAGACGATGGGCGATCGTCACCACCGTGCGTCCTTGCATGACGCGATCGAGCGTTTTTTGCAAGAGCCGTTCCGTTTCGTTGTCGAGCGCCGCGGTCGCCTCGTCCAAGACGACGAGACGAGCGTCCTTGTAGAGCGCACGCGCCAAGGCGATTCGTTGTTGCTGTCCGCCGGAGAGGCGAAAGCCTCGTTCGCCGACCTCCGTCTCCAAACCCCTCGGCAGCTCGGCGACGAATTCTTCCGCTTCGGCGTCCGCAACAGCATGACGAAGACGCGCTTCGTCGATACGCTCGACCCCCAAAGCGATGTTCGCTCGCAAACTCGTATTGAAGATACCCACCTCCTGAGACACATAGGCAATATGCGAACGTAGCGAGTGCAGGGTGCAATCGGCGATATTCTGCCCGTCGATGAGAATCGCACCGCTGTCGATATCGTAAAGGCGCAGCAGCACATTGACCAACGTCGACTTGCCCGCGCCCGAAGCTCCGACGATCGCAGCCTTGCTGCCGCCTTTAATCGTCAAGCTCAAGCCCCTGAGCGCGGGAGGCGAAGAGAATCCTCCCTCAACCTTACCCGCAAGCAACGAGACGTCGAAGCCCGCGTCGTAAGTGAAGCACACCTTGCGAAACTCGATGGCAGCACGCGAGACTCGCAGCGCAGAAGCCCTTTTGCGATCGCGGATGCGTGGCTTTTCTTCCAAGGTGCGATAGAAGGTGAGCAAGGCGGCGATGCCCTCTTGTATATCGACATTCACATTGATGAGTGCACGCACGGGCTGCAACATCAAGAGTAGCGCGACGACGAAGGACATGACGCCTCCGACGGTTGCTGTGCCTTCACGGATTTGCAAACCGCTAACCAACACGACGCAAGCGAACGCGAGCCCGATCAACAACTCGACCGCGGGCAAAGCTCTCGCCTGCGCGTAGATCGTGCGCTTGTTCCAAAAGAACAGCTCGTCGAACTTCGCGCGGGCAAAGCGTAGACGGGATTTCTCGGCGTTGTACGCTTTTATCTGTCGCAAGCCCTTGAAAGATTCGTCGACGAACTTTCCGACATCGCCAATCTTCTTCTGCGTCTCTTGCGCGGCTTGTCGCGTCAGGGCGGAAATCCATCGTATCGGCACAAACAGCAGCGCGACGAAGCAGAGGGTTATCAACGAAAGTTGCCAGTTCGTGTAGAACATGTTGAAAAGGTATGCCACGACCAGCACACCGTCGCGCAACATGATCACAAAGACGCGCGAAAGGCTGCTTCTGATCACATGCATGTTGACGGTCATGAGCGCGACATATTGTCCTGTCGAGTCGCGTTGCAAAAAGGAGAGATCGTGGGTGACGAGGTGGCGGTAAAGCACATTCTGCAAGTCGCGAAAGACGGCGCCGCCTATGTAGCCGCTCTGCGAGGTCTGCCAGTAGTAGGCGAGCGCGCGCAGGGCGGAGAAGGCAAACATCAGTCCCATGAGCCAGTAGAGCGTGTCGCCGCTTTCTGCGGAGAAGCCGTGATCGAGGATCGGCTCCAGCATGCGCACTTGGGCAAAAGCGGTCAGGGAAAACAGCACCAGCCCGCACGCGGCGACTAGCAGACGCAAGCGATAGGGCCACACATAGCCGCTGATAAAACGCCCCAACAATCCTGAACGCGGGCGAGGCTTGGAGCGGGTGCGCGAGGAGCTACGAAAAGAGAAAAAAGGCACGCGAGGATGGAATAAGAAAGGCGCTGGCAGTCTGCGTTAAAAAACCTGTATAGTCACGAAAGAAGACTAGGGGCTGCATGCTAACCGCAGACGAGGTTTCAGGCAAGTCCGCGCTCGCATGAGACGCGCATGAGAGCTGTGTGCGCTTTCTCTATTCGCCAAACGGCTATGCGATTAGTCCCAAGGAGGTCGCCACCGATGCCTGACACTCCCTACGATCTCGCCGTCATCGGCGCGGGACCCGGTGGCTATGTCGCTGCCATTCGCGCGAGCCAGCTCGGCATGCGCACGCTGTTGATCAACAAGTACGAGGCGCTGGGAGGCACTTGCTTGAATGTCGGTTGTATTCCTTCTAAAGCCCTGTTGCACTCTTCGCACCTCTACACGCAGACGCGCGTAGGCTTGGGAGAGCATGGAATCTCGACGGGCAAGGCTACGTTCGACCTCCAAACGATGCAAAAGCACAAGGAAAAGACCGTCACCGCCTTGACAGGAGGCATCGACTTTTTGACGAAAAAAAACCGCATCGAGGTGATCACAGGATCGGCGCGCTTGGACAAGGCAGGAGCGATCCGCATGCTCGACGGCAAAAAGAAAGGTAGTGCTATCAACGCACGCAGCATCCTGCTGGCGCTGGGATCGAAACCTGTCTTGCTGCCCGACGCCATCGTGCCGAGTGCGCTCATGGACGAACGACGCGTTCTCACCTCGACGGGCGCGTTGGACTTGCCGTCCGTGCCGAAGCGCCTTTGTGTGATCGGGGCGGGGGTGATCGGCTTGGAGTTAGGCTCGGTATGGGCGCGCTTGGGAAGCGAGGTGATTGTCCTCGACAGGCTCGACCACCTTGCGGGGTTGGACGAGGATACCTCGAAGGCTTTTCAAAAAACCTTGGAAGCGCAAGGGCTGGTCTTCCGCCTTGCGACCGACTTGCTTTCTGTCGCTGCGAACAAGGAGGAGATTGCGATCAAGGTGCGTCCTCACGGCAGCAAAGAAGAAACTTTTAGGACGAGCCACGCGCTAGTTGCTGTCGGGCGCAAACCTGCGACACAAAACTGCGGCTTGGAGGATGCGGGCGTTCAGTGCGACGCGCAGGGATTCGTTGCGATCGACGAGCATTTTCGCACGACGCGCGAGGGCGTGTTTGCGATTGGCGATTGCGTGCGCGGTGCGATGTTGGCGCACAAGGCGGAGGAAGAGGGGGTGGCAGCGGTCGAGGCGTTAGCAGGGCATCGAACGCTTGTGGACTACGCGACGATTGCGGGGGTTATCTATACCGAGCCTGAAGTTGCGACGGTGGGGTTGAGCGAGCGCGAGGCGAAGGAGCAGGGGGTCGCTTACAAGATCGGCAAGTTTCCTTTTTCTGCCAACGCGCGGGCGCGCACGAGCGGGACGGGGGAGGGTTTTGCCAAGTTGTTGTTCGACGAGCGCGACATGCGTCTGGTGGGCGCGCAGATTTTGGGTGCCGAGGCGGGGACATTGGTGCAAGAGTTGGTCGCGATCATGGCTTATCGTGGGACGGCGGAGGACATCGTGCAAATTTGCCATCCGCATCCGACCTTGAACGAGGTGTTGCGCGAAGCGGCGATGCAGGGCTTGGGACGCGCTATTCATATTTGAATCGCATATTTAATTCACACCTTATTAAAAAAAGGAAACCCCTGCGAGATGGTGTCGCAGGGGCTTCGGGGGTAGCCAGCTCGGGAGAAAACAAGCTGGCGGGAGGTGATCGGTCAATAGCCTATCGGCAGCCTATCGGATGGCGTTGCTCAACTCTTGCAACATCTCGTCGGTCGTCGTGATCATCCGCGTCGCCGCCGAATAGGCGCGCTGCGTGATAATCATGTTGGAGAACTCCGCCGCAATGTCGGTGGTCGAGGTTTCGACCGCCGAGCCGATGAGCGTTCCTGCGCCCTGCGTGCCGGAGATGCGCGCAACGCCCATTCCCGAATCGGCGGTTTGTGCGAACGGGTTTCCAGAAAGCGCACGTAAGCCGTTGGGATTGGCGAAGGTGAACAAAGGCACTTGGTAGAGATTGCGCGTCTCGCCGTTGGAATAGAATCCTTCGACGATGCCGCCCGTGACGACGGCAACCGAATCGATACCGCTGAACAGACGTCCGTCATGCTCGACGAACTTGATGATCGAAAGATCGCCGCCGCTGCCGAACTGCGTGAAGCCGTCCGAACCCGCACCCGTACCCACAGTACTATCCTGACTGGCCACCGTTCCCAAATTGAACAAGACCTGTCGCGCGGGGTCTACTGAGGGCAGCGGCAGCGGCGGCGTCGGCGCACTAAACGGCGAGAAGTCGATGTTCAAGAAGAAACGTCCTGTCTGGGATTGCGCCTGCGCTGTCGTGGAAGTGAACTCTTCGTCGATCGTCGTCAAAATTCTGGCATTCGCATCGGTGATCGCGGTCGCCGCGACATCCACGCCGCCGACAAAATACGTGCCCGTGGCGACTGTATGTTCAACATCGCTCAGTCTTCCGTTCGGGCTGAATGCTGCCACGCCCAAAAGGATGCGTCCATCAGTACCAGCTGTAACTTCCGTCGCTCCGTCCTGTTGATAGAGGTTAGGAGCGTCCGAATCTGTGCCGAAAGAACCGTAGATCACCCATCGGTTGTCAACAGGATCGACGTCCGTCGCCGTCGCCGTCGGTTTGACGAAACTCAGGACGAAAGTACGACTGATGCCTTGCGGATCGACGATCGGCACTTCGACCGAAAAGCCGTTGTCAAGTCCTGCTCCCGCCTCCGCCGCCAAGTTCGCGCCCAAGTCGACGCGCGAGGTTCGAATCGGATCCAGCGCCTGCTGCTCGATGTTGACGACCTCGAACTGCGAAATATCGTTCGTTTGCAAAAAGCGCGCGTCCGCTTCGCGATCGACATTGGTCCTGTCCGGCGCCCAGCTCAGCAGATACTGCCCTTCGGTGTTGACAAGGTTGCCGTTCTGATCACGGCGAAACTGTCCCGCGCGCGTGAAGGCAACATTGCCGCTGTTGATGTACTTGCCGTTTTGGTTGCGCGTGACATCGTCGGTGACGACGAAGAAACCCGCGCCTGTCACGGCGATGTCGGTGGAAAACGAGGTGGGCTCCAAAATGCCCTGTTGCGAGTTCTCGCGTTCCGTCTGCGAGGTTACCCCGCCAGAGTTGTAAAGGCTGCGACGCGACGACTGCGTGACGAACGATGAAAAGCGCGCGTCCACGCGCTTGTAGCCCACCGTGTTCACATTGGCGATGTTGTCCGAGATCATCGCCATCCTTTGCGAGTTCGCAAACAACGACGAAACGCCCGATCTCAATGCTCCATAAAGACTCATGATACTGCTCCTTTGGCTGTGTTCTTGTTAGAAAGTTAGCGTTGCGTCGTGCTTATTCACGTAGCCCGACGATTTCGGAAAGTCCTACCTCCGCCCCCGTATCCAACTGCAAGCGCACCCCCGCCTCAGTATTCGAGACGACCCCGACGACACGCGCAGGACTCGCATAGTTAGAAACTGTCGACTTACTGCCGTCAGGCAGGTCGACGGTAACATGGTAGCTGTAGCGTCCGCTGAGCGCGTTCTCTCCGTCCACGCCGCGTCCGTGCCATACGAAAGTTTTGCGCTGTTCTGCGCCCTCCACGCCTTCGCGCGCGACGAACGAGCCCTCGACAGTAAAGCGATAGTCTTCCGTCGCTGCCTGTTTCCATAGGGTGTCGCCTTCAGAATCCTTTTTGATCTTGCCGTCCGCATCGCGCTCGGCACCCAGCTCGTTGCCCCTGCCGTCCCAAGTCCATGTGTTCGAGCCCGACGAGGTGTTCACCGCCTCCTGATGGACAAGCCTGCCTTCGCTGTCCCTGATCGAAACCACCGCACGCGCGACATCACGCGGCAAGGTGTAGCTGAACGATTCGGCATCCGAGCCCTTGTGAAAGTGCTTGCCTGCGTCCAACTCCTCCAGCCCCGCCGTGTTGCTCTTGTAGACGATATTGCCGTTGGCGTTGCGAATCTCCAAACGCGCGTTCTCCGCTCCGACAGGCAGCGTGTATTGCAAACGAGGGCTGTCGCCGTCGTTCAACAGGAACTGATTCGTTCCCTCGCGCGCCACCTCCTTGCCCAAGTATACGAGCCCGTCGCCGACGCTCGCGCTTTGTTGTCCTTCCAACATCGTCAGCATCTTTTCCAACGTGCTGCTTTGATGGATCTGCTGCTCGACAGAAGCGAACTGCACCAGCTGGTTGGTGAACTGGTGCGTATCCAAGGGTGAGAGAGGGTCTTGGTGCGTGAGCTGCGTCGTCAGCAAGGTGAGAAAGTTGTCGAAATCCTCGGAAAACTTGAGCCTGGAGACCGTGCTGCGCGCCCCTTCGCTAGCTTGACGTTGCTGGTCGGCGATTTGGCGCACCGCTTCCTGCTGCGCCAAGGTGCTGGTCGTGCTGACGGCGGGCGTGCCACTGGTGGTATCGGTCATGATCTGGTTCCTCTGTTCTCGTCGTTGCTATTAGACTTCGACATTCAAGTGTCCGTCGTGACGCACGTGCAAGCGCTCGACAACGGATGCCAGCGATTCCTTGTCACGGGTGCCTTCTTCTTCTGCGTCGCCCGTCGTCGCAAGGGAGGGCTTGTTCTCTGCCGACGAGCCTTGCCCCTCGCCCTGCGTCTGATCGTTGCCTTGTCCTTTCAACCCGAATTGCAAACCTTGGTCTTGCGTGCGAATCCCTGCTTCTTGCAAGGCTTGCTCCAACTGCTTCGCGTCGCGCTGCAACAGGTCGAGCGTCTCGCCGCGCTCTGCCAGCACGACGATTTGTAGACGTCCTGCGGCGTCGCCATCGAGTCGTATCTCGATACGTCCCAGCATCTCGGGGCGCAACTTGACGGTCAAGCTTTCGACCTTTCCTTCGACCGCGCGTTGGATGTTGACGAACACCTGTTCGCGCACGAACGAGCTTGCCGTCGTGAAGGTGGAGGAGGCAGCACCCGCACGCGCCGAAGAGGCGGCGTTGCTTTGCAGGCTTTGCGAAAAGCCGTTGTTGAGCGAAGCCTCGGCGTTCGAGCCTTGTGAAAACGATCCTTGCGCGTTGGATCCTTGCGAAGAGGAAGCCAACCCTTGGGCAAGGCGCGCTTCGCCCGATGTCTGCGCCGCGCGATCGACGTTTCCTTGTTGATTGCCAGAACCATCTCCGCGCGCACCGCTCAGCCTTGCTGCCAGCGATTGCAACAGGGTTTGCGTGCCGCTGGTCTTGCTTTTCGTCAGGGGGTTTGTTCCCTCTTTACTTGCTTCTCTACTTGCATCTCTATTTGCATCTCTGCGCTCGCGTGCTTCTTCTTGTCGTTCGGCTGCGCGCGCTGCAATCTTCGATGCCGCGTTCGATGCCAAGCCTACCTGAGCGGAATCGCTCCCGCTCGATGCGCTCGATGCGCCTGCTTCAGCGCTTGCGCCGTTTGCAGACGTGGCGGCGTTGCCGTAGTTCGTCGTTTGCGCGGCACTATTGGCAAGGCGCAAGCTGTCGAAGGCGTTCTGTCCGCTCAAACGCAAGCCCTCGGGACGATGCGCACGCACTTCTTGGGTCAAGCGCACCTCGATGCCTTCGGGCAGGGCTGTCTTCGTTTGTTGGCTATCTTGGGAAGGAGGTTGCACTGCGCTCTGCCTTGTGCTGCTCAACGCCTGCGCCAAAACGTTGGACTGGGCGGAGGATGGCGCGTTCGTCTGTCCGTTGGCTTGTGTTCCCGCTGCGGTCGTGGTCGTCCCTGCCTGTTGTGTGTTCGCTGTTCTGGCATTGGCATGTTTTGCGTTGCGAGCCAGATCGCTTGTTGGGCTGTTGCTGTTCTCGTTTGCCGTTGTGCGTGCACCTGTTTCTTTCGCGCCGTCGCTTGAGGACGAGGAAAACCGAACAGAATCTTTGGCGGAAGTCTTGTCGCTCGTTATCGATTCGGAGGATTGTGGTGCGTTCGCGCGCGCGTCAGTGTGATGCGCTTGGTGGAGGGCTTGATGAAGCACCGCCGCCTCGCGAACGAGCGAGGCAGAAGATGCTACGTCGGTTGTGCTGGCGGCTAGCAGCGACGCGGGCGTTGCGGATGCTTTCGCAGCTTCCCCTGTTAGACGATCGATAGGCAGATTGGCTGCTTCCTGTTCTGCTTGTTCTCTGAGTGATGCTGCCTCCTGACTTGCGCTCGTGCGCGAGACCAGGTTATCTGCCAGGGTATCAGCGGGCGAGGTATCGGCAATGGTATCGACAAGAGTAGAGGCAAGGGTGGAGTCAAGAGCGGCGGCGTGAGTTCCTGTCTGCTCCGTCTGTCCCCTGCTGTCGGCAAGGCTTTGCGCCTGCGTCGCGGCGGAGCGAGCGTCAGCACTCGCTACCTGTGTCGTTTGCGCGTGCGAATCTTGTAGCGCGAACACATCGATTCCTTCCGTCTCTGCCAGCCCCGCAAGCGCGTGAAGGGCTTTGTCGGTGACTTTGTCAGTAGCTTTGTCGGTAGATTTTCCTTCTGCGCTCAGAGTGGAGGACGTGTCTTCGCGTTCGTCTTGTACGTCGACGGGAGCGCGTTGGGTGGTGGCGATCCTGTCGGCTTGGGAGACGGCGGCTTGTGTTGCCAATGTTAGCTTGTCGTTAGTTTTGTCGTCAGTTTTGTCGTGAGTTTTGCCATCGTTTTCTTCTGCGTTGCGTGAACTTTCTACGCCCGAACTTGAACCTT
This sequence comes from Alphaproteobacteria bacterium, assembly GCA_014239005.1. Classification (GTDB taxonomy): domain Bacteria; phylum Pseudomonadota; class Alphaproteobacteria; order JABAAW01; family JABAAW01; genus JABAAW01. The sequence continues at coordinate 10,210 of JABAAA010000018.1, forward strand.
TTCCTTCCTCTGCTCGCGGCTCGTCTTGTCTGCCGTTCGCGGCGAGGGAGGCTTGCTCTTGCGCATCAGGGCGCGCGTTGGCGTTGGCTTGCGTTGCGATGTCGTCGTCGGCAACCCGATCTCGCTCGGCACGAGAAGAGGCGGTGTCTTCAAAGCGTGTTGTTGCTGAATTTTCTCGGCGTGCGTTTTCTTGGCGTGCTGTGGGTTCACGCGTCGTGTCGTGCGCTCTTGCGTCGAGGGCGTTGGAATCGGACGAACGCGACTGCCATGCCGCGTCGTTCTCTCTGATGTCGTTGTCTTGTTGGTTTGCAATTCGTTCGATTTGTTCGTTTCGGTATTGTTGTTGGCGCTCTTGCACTTGACGTTCTTGCGCTTGACGTTGTGCGTCGAGACGTGCATCAGCGTTGGCTTGGGCGTTAGCTTGGGTGTTGGCGTTCAGCCGCGCTTGTTCTTCGCTCGCTTGTTGCGCGTTGTCTGCGCGATCTTGTGCTTGGCGAGCAGCGTGTTGTTGTTCCTGTTGCTGGTTGATACTGCGCGAGATGTCTTGTGCGTTGTCTTGTGGGCAGTTGGTGCAATCTTTGGTGTTTTCTGTTCTTTGTGCTGCGCGCGGACTTTGTTTGGCATGAAAATCGAGCGTGAAGCGGTCTGGGCGGAAGGAGGATTCGGCGAGGAGTTCGGAGAACACGACCGAGCCGCCTTCCGAGAAGAGTGCACGGGGAGGGGGCAAGGTTTGTTTGACGAGCGCGCTGTTCGCAGCGTGAGTGGTGACGGGTTTGTCCATGGGTGCTATTGGTCTCCGACGGGTTTTTTGTCTCCTGCCTTACGGGTGCTTTGTGAGGAAGTTGCAAATAGCGTGCCAAGTCGGCGAGCGAGAACAAAAAACGGGCTCTGTTTTAACAAAAAGGCAAAGACGTTGTCCCCCAAATTTTAGTATCCCCTAGCGACAGCGCACCACACAATTTCCCGCCGCCCGTTCAACCCTCCCCGCCAGCTCCATTTCCAACAACGCGGCATGAACCCGCGCGGCATCTGCATCGACATGATGGATCAAATCGTCAATCGGCGTCGCCTCATAGCCCAACAAGGAAAAGATTCCGTCCCGCAATCTGTCGATATCTCGATCGGAGAAATCACGCTGCGCCAAACTCTTTTCCGCCTCCAACGCCAAAGCACGCTGCCTGCGGTTGCGCGCCAAAAAGACATCTTTCAACGTCTTGCTCTTGTTCAAGACCGCCAACACATCGTCCGTTCCCTCCACCAAATACGCACCATCGCGCAACAACGCGTTGGGACCCGCCGACCGCTCGTCTTGCGGCGAGCCGGGAACAGCGAACACATCCCTACCCTGCTCCAACGCATAACGAGCCGTGATCATTGCACCCGATTTCCTCGGTGCCTCGACGATCAAGGTTCCCGCCGTCAACCCTGCAATGATCCTGTTGCGCCGCGGAAAATGTCTGGCAGTAGGAACAAACCCCAAGCCCATCTCGGATACGATCGCTCCCACCTGAATCAGCTTTCGATACAACTCACGATTCTCGTACGGATAAATATGGTCGACTCCGCCCGCCAACACCGCGACCGATCCACTCTTCAATGCCGCGCTGTTCGCCGCCGTGTCGATGCCGCGCGCCATCCCTGATACGACCACATAGCCCGCCTCGCCGCACGACGATGCCAAACGCGCGGCAAAGCGCATGCCATTGGCAGAAGCGTTGCGCGTTCCCACGATAGAGATTCCCTCCTTGTGCAAAAGATGCGTATGCCCCAAGACCGTAATCAAAGGCGGAGCGTCGGCAAGAACGAAAAGATTGGCAGGATACTCCTCCTCTCCCCAAAAGATCACGCTGGCCTCCATCGCCTCCAAACGCGCGATCTCCTCGCGCGCTTGAGCCTCGGAGAACAGCCGTATCTTCGCCTTCAACCCTCCACGTCGTGCAAGCTGCGGCAAGGCGCGCAACGCCTCGCTCGCTGTTTCGAAACGCGCCAGCAGGTGCCGAAAGGTCATAGGACCGACATACGCACTGCGCGCAAGCCGCAAACGATCGCGTCGTTCCCGCTCGTCGAAAAACGTCATGACAGCGCGGGAGTCTTCGCGACCTGATCGAGAAAGGGCTGCAGCGTCGCCGTCAACCTAGGACCCACCTCTCCTGTCACTGCGCCGCCCAAGATGTTCGCCAACCTTCCTGCCTTCTCTTGCGTCCAGCCTTGCGACAAGCCGAACAGCATGCCTGCAGCAAACGCATCGCCCGCACCTGTCGTATCCACACAATGTGATGGAGGCGAGGGTTCACAGACGTTCATCCCCCCCTTGCCGTCGAACAACAACGCACCCTCCGCCCCCAACGTCAAACAGACGCGACAGCCCAACGCCGCGCATCGCTCTGCCAAGGTGTCGCGCAAAGACAAAGACGAAGACGAAGACAACGACGAAGACGGGGCAGAACCCGCAGGAAGCGAAAACAAGGTTTTGCCCTCCTCTTCGTTGACAAAAAGCAAGTCCACCTCCGAGCGAACGAAGCGAAGCAAAAAATCGCGGTTGGCAGCAACGCACGAGGGATCGGAAAGCGAAAGCGCCAAAAGGCTAGACGATGGCGAACTCGACGACGACAAGCTCGATGCCTTTCGGCTAGATGCCGCAGCCGCAAACACCTGCCGCCCCTGCTCGCCGCCCAACAAGTAGCCCTCCAAGTACAGATAGCGCGCCTCACGCAGCAAGGAGGGCTGCAAGCGCGCCGCGTCGATGTTCGACGACGCGCCCAAGTACGTGGCAAAAGTGCGTTGCGCGTCCTCGGTGACCAACACAAGACATTGTCCTGTCGCCTCGACCTTTGCCGATTGCTGTTTCGGCTGCTGTTTCGGTGTCTCCAACATGCAGGCGATTCCGCTCTGCTCCATCGAGGCGCGAAAGTCCTCGCCCTCGTCGTCGCTGCCGACCCTTCCTACGAAGGCACAACTCCCCGCCCCCAGCCTGCCTAACAGCGCGAGCGTGTTGCTGCAAGAACCCCCTGCAGACACGCTCGACATCTTGGCTCCAAGCTCGTTAAGCGCTGTGCGCAAACCTTCCAGGCGCACGCGGTCGCACAATGTCATTTGTCCCTTCGCCAAACCCTGTTCGGTCAACAACGCCTCGCCGACAGAAAAACTGACATCGACCAGCGCATGCCCTATTCCCAACACATCGTACTTCACTTGTGTCATGCCTCTTGTGTCATGCTTTTGCGTCATGCTCTTGTGCCATGCTTTTGTGTCAGCTTCTCCCCTTCGAGCGATCATTGTCAAGTCTTGACACGCACGCCAAGCCAGCGCAACATCAACAAGATGCTTTTTTAACGCAAGATGCTTTTTAACGAAGGACATCTTAACACAGATCGTCCGCCCAAAGCACGACTCAATAGACCGATACGAGGCGCCTAAGTTTTTCCATGGATTTGGTTTTGCCAACAAGGATCGCACGATGAGCGAAATCTTCCGCGAGGTCGACGAAGCGCTAACCTACGACCGCTTGCGTACGCTGTGGCGTCGCCACCGCGTCAAGATCGCAGCCGCCCTCTTGCTCGCGCTCGCAAGCCTCGCCGCCTGGCAGGCGTGGCAGTATCGCGAACGACAGAAGCAACTCCGTTCCGCCGAAACCTTCTACGAACTCGCACGCAAACAGGCAACAGCACAAGACGCGACACAGGAGCTCTCGCCACAAGAGCAGAAAAACTTGCGAGGAGGCTACCG
>JABAAA010000190.1:0-1246 GCA_014239005.1 Alphaproteobacteria bacterium
GCCTTGTCGAAAAGATTGAGCGGCACGCCTTCGACGAGGCGCAGTCCCATCATGACGCGTTCTTCTCGCGCCTCCTGTGGCGAGAGCAGGATGCGTTTTTCGATGCGCGCGTCTTGTGCCTGCGCTTGTTTCAGCCATCGGTTGGGATCGCGCGTCTCCAAAGTGGCTGCTCGTGAGGTTGTTGGTGTGGCGTTTCTTGGTGCTGAATGTGTGATGCGTCCGTGCGCGCCCGGTCCGATTCCCAGCCAGTCGCCGCTGTTCCAATAGACGAGGTTGTGGCGCGATTGCGCTTCGGAGTTTTTTGCGTAGCTGGAGATTTCGTAGGGGGCGTAGCCGAGTTCTGCCAGCTCTTGTTCGACAAGGCGATAGAGATGCGCAGCGCGCGCGTGCGAGGGTAGGGTGAGCGCGCCGCGGGCTTGTGCGCGATAGAAGGCAGTCGCCTTTTCGATCGTCAGTTGATAGACGCAGAGGTGTTCTGCGCCGAAGTGCGAGGCGATGGCGAGCTCGCGTCGGACGGCTTGGTCGCATTGTTGAGGCAGGGCGGTGATGAGGTCGAGGGAGAATCGCGGGAAGGTGCGAGCGGCGGCTTCGAGCGCGGCGCGAGCTTGTCGTGCGTCGTGGAGTCTTCCTAGAAAACGCAAGGCATGGTCGTCGAAGGACTGCACGCCGATCGAGATGCGATTGACGCCGGCCTGTTTCCATGCGGAGAACTTTTGTTGTTCGGCGCTAGAAGGATTGGCTTCGAGGGTGATTTCGCAATCTGGCGCGAGGGGGAAGTGTTGCTGTGTGTGTTCGAGGATGGTTTCCACCGCGTGCGGGGAGAGGAGGGAGGGGGTTCCGCCGCCGAAGAAAACCGAGTGGATGGGGCGCGTGTCATTTTGCATGGGTGGGGTGTGGCGGAGGTGTCGGAGTCGCCAGAGGATAGCCCTCACATAGTCTTGTTCGGGAATATCGGGATGTTCGTGCGAGTTGAAGTCGCAATAGGGGCATTTGCGCTCGCAATAGGGAAAGTGGATGTAGAGCGAAAGCGCAGGGTTTGTTTCTAACAATTCCGTCACTATCTCTTGTTGCCAGCAAAGCTTTGCCCAAAACAAGCCTTGCGCAGCGCCTCAAATGCCCTTCGACGATGGCTAACCCGCTCCTTCTCCTCGCGCGCCATCTCGGCAAACGTCCTCTCCCCCCCCGTTGCTCGAAAAATCGGATCATAGCCAAACCCCCCGTCCCCCCTCGGCGGAAACACAACCTC
>JABAAA010000190.1:1255-2426 GCA_014239005.1 Alphaproteobacteria bacterium
CGAAAAATCGGATCATAGCCAAACCCCCCGTCCCCCCTCGGCGGAAACACAACCTCTCCCACAACCTCTCCCTCCACCGCACACTCTGCGCCATCGCCACGCACCATCGCCAAAGCACAGACAAAACGCGCCGACGACGAGACACATCCCCGCGAACGCATTTCTGTTTGAACGCGCGTTATAGCACGCGCGAAATCACGCTCGCCGTCCTCCCTTTCTGCCCACCTCGCCGAGCGCAACCCCGGTCGGTCGTCCAAGGCTTCGACCTCGAACCCCGAATCGTCGGCAAGGCTCGCCCATCCGCTACGCTCGAACGCCGCACGCGCCTTGATGAGGGCATTCTCGGCATAGGTCGCGCCCGTCTCCTCCACATCCGACAGGGCGAAGTCCTCCATCGAGCGAATGTCGTCAACAAAAGGCTTCAGCATCGCCGCGATCTCGACCAGCTTTCCCCGATTGCCCGTCGCGACCAGCAGACGCGATTTTCCCCCTTCTTCAAAAAACCACCCTTGCATGAAATGTGAAACGGCGCCCTATTCTTGCGCCGCCTCGATCGCCGCGCGTTGTAGACGCGTGATGCCACGCACCGCCTCGCGCGCCAAGTCGAGCATGCTCTCGAGTGTTTTTTGTGACACGGGATGTCGCTCGGCTGCCATTTGCACCTCGACCAGCTCCAAATCCTCGGTCATGGCGAAGTTGGCGTCGGCAAAGGCTTGCGAATCCTGACGATAGGTAGGATCGATCTGAAGACTGCCGTCCTGCTGAAGCACGCACGAAACGCCCGCCACCAGCTTGGTAAGAGGATTGCGGTCGATCACGCCGAGCGCTTGCAATCGTCGGAACGCAATTTGCAACGCGACGCAAGCACCGCTGAGCGCTGCCGTGCGCGTGCCGCCGTCGGCGTCCAACACATCGCAATCGAGTCTGATTTGCTGATTGGCAAAAAGACTGCGGTCGACAACACAGCGCAGAGACCGCCCGATCCAACGTTGAATCTCCATCGTGCGTCCGGCAGCCAACGTTTTCGCACGTGCGCTCCGCCTGTGCGTCGCGCGCGGCAGCATGGAGTATTCCGCCGTGATCCAGCCCTCACCGAGATCGCGCAGGAACGACGGCACCGAATCCTCGACGCTGGCAGTGCATAAAACGCGCGTCCTGCCGAAAGCAGCCA
>JABAAA010000191.1 GCA_014239005.1 Alphaproteobacteria bacterium
TATGCTCTGTGGTCCAAATCTAGCACCAGGTCTATAACTTGTTCCTGCATCAAAAGGAATTCCTACAATTGCTACATCACATTTTTCTACATCTCGTAATTCTGGCAATCTTGCAAATTTAACATATTTGTTTATAGTTCTTACACTCAAACCACATTTCTCAGATACTAGTTTTGAATCCCCCCCATATCTTTCAAATAATGATGTGCAAGCATCTATCGTATCACTTAAGGACATTGGAGTTTGTGTTATATTTTCAATTAGAGATATGGACTTAGCTTCTCCATCTTCGACAGGCGCAGTTCTTACTACACACCAAATTTTATCATGACCCAAACTCTTTACTGCTGTAACTCTACGTTGCCCTGCTAAAACTTCGTATTTACCAGTTTTATTTTTGAATACTACTATGGGTTCCAATAACCCATGTGTTCTAATAGCATGTGCAAGTTCATCTATATTTTCACTTGTACCTTGAGCTCTAACATTGGATTTGCCCATAACAATTTCAGATAACGGTAACTCCATTATTTGCATAATCTGTATAGCCAATTATACTATATAAGCATATAGAATTAATATAGTAAAAAATAAAATGGACTTCATAATTATGGTAAAGGCAAAAATATGCGAGGCGAGGCTTTTGTAGTATTTATGAAAAATACAAATTTAGAAAAACCCATAGGGGTGTTTACCCTATACCCAAAACAAATAATTTGCACTTAAAATTTTTGTATGCCATGGTTATTTTTATACATAAATTTTATTTTTAATCAGTCTGTATTTTTAATAAATTTTTTATTGAGTTCGAGATACATTCTATTAGATAATCAATTTCTTCTTTTGTATTAAATCTCCCAATTCCTATCCTAATAGCTAAATGAGCATCTTCCTCCATCATTCCTAATGCAAGAAGAACATGAGATGCTTCAACGGATTCTGTTGTACAAGCAGACCCAGCAGATATTGAGATTTCATTATTTATGTCATTTATTATGGCTTTGCCATCAATTTTAGGAAAAAAGACATTGATATTATGTACAAGTCGGCTAGTAGGATGACCGTTTAATTTACCACCAATCTCCTGAAATGATTTGATAATCTTCTCAGACCATTTTTTAAATCTAATATTTTCTGCATCCATTTCACCTATGGCAATTTCAATTGCTTTACCAAATCCTACAATACCAGGAACGTTCAAAGTTCCAGAACGTATGTTCCGTTCTTGTCTGCCCCCACGTAAAATAGGATCAGGTTTTACTCGTGGTTTTATTCCTCTAACATATAATGCGCCAATTCCTTTGGGGCCATACATTTTATGAGCTGAAAATGACATTAAATCAATATTCATCTTTTGTACATCCATTGGTATATGACCAACAGCTTGTGCAGCATCTGTATGAAAAATAACATTTTTTTCATGAGCAATTTTGCCAATTTTTTCAACATCTACGATAGTTCCAATCTCGTTATTAGCTGTCATAATTGATATCATTACAGTTTTATCTGTAATAGCATCCAACAACTCTTTCAAGTTTATTTCTCCATATTTATTTACGTGCAAATATGTTACATTTTTACCAATAGTTTCCAAATATTTTGCAACATCTAGTATTGCTTGATGTTCAGTAACACAAGTAATTAAATGATTACCACGATCAACATATTTTTGCATTGTTCCAATCAAAGCTAAATTATTTGATTCTGTTGCACCACTAGTGAATATGATTTCATCGTGTTTTGCATTTATTGATTTAGAAATTTTTTCTCTTGCAGATTTTACAGCAATGGCTGCATCATTTCCAAATGAATGATCCGTACTTGATGCATTACCAAATTTCATTGTAAAATAAGGCATCATTTCATCTAATACTCTTTGATCTAATGGAGTAGTTGCATGATGATCTAAATATATAGGAAAATTCATGTTAGTGTTGCTCTTTCTTGTGTTATTATATGGGCAAGATCAGATATGTTATGTATTCTTGCAAATAATGCTATTGTGCCACGATTAAAATGTGCTCTGACCATTTTATTGAGATATTTTTGCGGATCCAACCTTTCTCGCTTTAACCTCTGAATCATTAATGCCATAAAAACATCCTCATACTCTCCAAACAAAATTGATGGATGTATCTCTGAGCCTTTTTCATCGAATTCGTCAGGATTTGGAGGCGATGGATCGTTTAATGATATGCATATTGCAAACCTGCCAACAATATTTGGTGTCAGACCCGTCTTGGATTTAATCTGAGCAAGCAAATTTTGAGATCTATGACTCATCTTTACTCTGTTAAACCGAAGCAATTTTCTCTCCTTTTTTATTCCAGAAATAGCCTTCATACGCTCTAGTAGAACCTTCATCTTTTAGATATCTTATGA
>JABAAA010000192.1 GCA_014239005.1 Alphaproteobacteria bacterium
CAGTGCCGAGGCTGGCGAGGCTTGTGACGAACCCCGCCTTGTCTAGGGCGAGGACGTCGGTATAGCCCTCGACAAGGACTGTCGGGGTCCTTTGCGCGATGCGGGGTAGGTTGCGCACGCGCGCAAAATTGTAGAGGTTTTGCCCCTTGGTAAAGAGGGCGGTTTCCGGCGAGTTGAGGTATTTGGGAGGCGTGAAGTCCGCTTTTTTGTCGACTTTGCGCGGGTCCGTGCGTTTTGCATCGGTGTCGAGGAACCTGCCTCCGAAGGCGATGGTGCGTCCTTGCGCGTCGAGGATGGGAAAGAGGATGCGCGAGCGAAACCGTGCGCGCAGGCTCGCCCCTTGCCGCCGGACGACGAGCCCCGCGTCGAGGAGTTCTTTGTCGTCGTGCTTGTGTCGTCTCATATGCTCGAAGAAGGCGTCCGTGTTGCTGTCCGCCCATCCGAGCGCGAATCGCTCGGCGCATGCCCTGTCGAGACGGCGTTGTTTCAGGTAGCAGCGCGCCTTCTCGCCTTCCGATGCGAAGAGGGCTTTCGTGTAGAAGGCTTCGGCGCAGGTGAGCGTTTCGTGGATGCGATCTTTGTGTTGTCGTCTCTGCTGCGTTTGTTGCGTCTCGGGCTTGCGCTTGAGGACGACGCCTGCCTGCTGGGCGAGGCGTTCGAGGGCTTGAGGAAAGGTGAGCCCTTGCGTTTCTTGCAGCCATGTGAAGGCGTCTCCTTTCGCGCCGCAGCCGAAGCAGTGATAGAACCCTTTGTCCTCGACGACATGGAAGGAGGGAGTTTTTTCGCGGTGAAAGGGGCAGAGCCCGACGAACTCTTTGCCGCGTCGCTGCAAGACGACGAGCGTCGCAACGAGCGCTCTGAGACTAATGCGACGGCGAATATCTTCTGTCTGTCCGTCCATGCTCATGGCGCGAGCGTTGTGTGGGCTGCTGTTTTGGTCTTTTTTCGACAAGTGGCGTTTGCGCACTACTGCTGTGTCAGTAGTTCTTTGGCGCGTTTTCCGGCGAAGGCGAAGTCGACGGCGCCCGGGTGTTGCTTTCGCAGTTCGCTCATGACGCAGCTCATGCCTTTGAGCCCGGAGAGGCTTTTTGTCTTGACGATCTCGACGATGGCTTGTTCGATTTGCAGCTCGGTCATCGGTTGGGGAAGGAAGTGTCGGATCACCTCGATTTCACGCTGTTCCTGCTGGGCGTGCGTGGGACGTCCTGCGTTCTCGTAAGCGGCGATGCTCTCTTGACGTTGGCGAATCATGGTCTGTAGGACGGTGAGAATCTCGGCTTCGGGAATGCTGTCCTCGCCCTTGCCTTGGCTGCGCAAGGCGATGTCGCGATCCTTCAGCGCTGCCAAGATCAAGCGCAAGGTCGACACCGCGTGCACCTCGCGGTTGCGCAAGGCAAGTTTCAGCGCGTGTGTAAATTGTTCTCTCAAGGCTTGAGTCATGTGTCGTCCGCCCTCCTCAATGGAATCGATTGTGTTCCGATTCGTTCGTGGAGTCGAGTCGAAACGCCTGTTGGGCAAAAATGCTGATGACAATGAGGCGGGCTCTTGCTACAGTCGGCGACGTGTGGAGGAGGTTTTGCTGATTCCTTTTGTTTCCTACGATGCGTTGTAGAGGGTTCTCTTTGTCTTTGGCAGAAGCCGCGTTCTTGGTGTTGGAAGACGGCAGCGTGTGGCGCGGCACGGGCGTCGGGGCGCGCGGCGTCGCCTTGGGCGAGCTTTGCTTCAACACGGCGATGAGCGGGCATCAGGAAGTGTTGAGCGATCCGTCCTATGCCGAGCAGATCGTCGTGTTCAGCTTTCCGCACATTGGCAATGTGGGGGCGAACGCTCAAGACGACGAAGCTTCTAGCGTCCATGCACGCGGTTGCGTCTTTGCGCAGCGTCCGAGCGCACCGTCGAACTGGCGCTGCGAACAGGACTTTTCCTCGTGGCTGTGCGAACGCGGACTTGTCGGGCTGTGCGATGTGGATACGCGCTCCTTGGTGCGCCTTTTGCGCGACGGCGGTGCGCAACGGGCAGCGCTCGTCTTTGAGGCGAAACGTTTTGCGCCGAAGGCTTTCCTGAAAAAAGTGCGGGCTTGGCCGGGCTTGAAGGGAGCGGAGCTGGCGAAAGGAGTCTCGTGTCGAGAGCCGCACGTCTGGCGAGAGCCGCACAGCGACCCTTCCCCCTTGCCCGACCCCTCGCCCGACCCCTCGTCCGACCCCTCGTCCGACCCTTTGGCTTTGGCATCGCAATTGTCTTCTCCGCCGAGCGTGCATGTCGTCGCGCTCGGGTTCTGCTGATTCCTTTTGTTTCCTACGATGCGTTGTAGAGGATTCTCTTTGTCTTTGGCAGAAGCCGCGTTCTTGGTGTTGGAAGACGGCAGCGTGT
>JABAAA010000193.1 GCA_014239005.1 Alphaproteobacteria bacterium
CCGTCGAACAGGGCTGGTCGGTGTTGTGCGAGCTCGGCGGCTTTGAACTGGCGGCAATCGTAGGCGCGCTCCTTCAAGCGCGGGCCTTGCGGATTCCTGTGTTGTTGGACGGCTACCCATGCTGCGCTGCCGCCGCCGTCGCTCAACGTTTGAACCGCCAAGCGTTGGAAAACTGCCTGATCGCGCATCTGCCACAACAGCAAGGAGCAGCAAGCCTCCACAAAAAGCTGGAATGCGGCGAGCCCCTGTTACAACTCGACATGCGATTGGGCGAAGCCTCAGGGGCGGTGCTTGCCATCCTGCTCGTGCGCGCCGCCCTCGCGTGTCACACGGGAATGCACTCCTTCGAGCAAGCAGGCGTCGACAGAGCGCTCTGATAATGAGCGCGCCATGAACGTTGTCCCGCTTTAGTTGTTCATCGACTGGAAGAAGTCGCTGTTCGTCTTGCTGCTGCGCAGCTTGTTGAGCAAGAACTCGATCGCATCGACCACTCCCATCGGCGCGAGGATGCGGCGCAATATCCACACCTTGGACAAGATATCCTTGCCGAGCAACAATTCCTCCTTGCGCGTGCCGGAACGCGACACATCGATTGCAGGAAAGGTACGCTTGTCGGAAAGCTTGCGATCCAAGACGATCTCGGAGTTGCCCGTTCCTTTGAACTCTTCAAAGATGACCTCGTCCATTCGGCTGCCCGTCTCGACCAGCGCCGTCGAGATGATCGTCAGCGATCCTCCTTGCTCGATGTTGCGTGCAGCGCCGAAGAAACGCTTCGGGCGATGCAACGCGTTCGCATCGACTCCCCCCGTCAGAACCTTGCCGCTACTGGGAACGACGGTGTTGTAGGCGCGCGCTAAACGCGTGATCGAATCCAGCAAGATGACAACATCTTTTTTTTGCTCGACCAAACGCTTGGCTTTCTCGATGACCATTTCGGCAACCTGAATATGACGCGCGGCGGGCTCGTCGAAGGTGGAACTCACAACCTCGCCCTTCACCGAACGCTGCATGTCGGTCACCTCTTCAGGACGCTCGTCGATCAACAGCACGATCAAATGCACCTCGGGATGGTTAGCCTCCAGCGAATGAGCAATGTTTTGCATAATCACCGTCTTGCCCGTGCGCGGCGGCGCCACGATCAAAGCGCGCTGTCCCTTGCCGATCGGAGAAATGATGTCAATCACGCGTGCAGCGTAGCTCTTCTCGGTCGAGGTCTCGATCTCCAACACCAGCCTCTTGTCGGGATACAGCGGCGTCAGATTGTCGAAATTGATGCGCGTACGAAGATCCTCCGGCTTTGCGTCGTTGACCTTCGTGATCTTCGACAGAGCAAAATAACGCTCCACATCCTTCGGCGCGCACAGCTCGCCCTCGACCGTGTCCCCGGTGCGCAAGCCGTAGCGGCGAATCTGCTGCGGCGCGATATAAATATCGTCAGGACCGGCGAGATAGTTCGCGTTCGACGAACGCAGGTAGCCAAAGCTGTCGGGCAACACATCCAAAACGCCCTCGCCGAAAATCGCCGTGCCGTCTTCAGCAAGGCGACGCAGAATCGAAAAGGTCAACTTCTGCTTCCGCATGCCGCTTGTGTTCTCGATACCGAGTTCCTCCGCCTTCGCAAGAAGCTGTTGCGGTTGCAGAGTCTTAAGGTCTTTCAAATGCACGATTCGCGCTCCTCTTGTTCAAGTGTAAAAATCAGGAAACAACTCTCCTCGAACGCACGCATACCAACCCGTTCCTTTGCAGTCATCGAACACCGCATCTTGAAGGCAGCTTGCAACAACAGAAACAGCACGCACGGGAGAAGAGATCTTCGTGCGCAACTTTCATCGCGCACGGCAAGGCTGTTTCTAGCGCAAACAACAAAGCAAGTCAACCCCTACAATCAAAAGAATAGAGGTTAGGTTTTGGTGAAATTTGGTTTGTATAGACAAATGTTTTACGAAGCTTCGGTCAGTTTTTTTCGCAAGCTGGAGCTGGAAGTCGTGTGCTGAAAACGCAGCTTGCGCTCAGGATAAACATAACGATGCGCCTTGTGTGCCATCAAAGCGGTCTCGTGAAACCCCGAAAGGATAAGCTTCAGCTTTCCCGCGTAGTGAGAAATATCCCCTACGGCAAACACGCCCGGACGCGAGGTTTCAAATGCCGCCGTATCGACTTCGATGCCGCCTTCGTTGTTCATAGCCAAGCCGAACTCGGCAACAGGTCCCGGACGCATGGTCAAGCCGAAGAAAGGCAGGAAGAAATCGACATCGTCGAGCGCGAAGTCCTTGCCTTCGCTGTCGCGTAAGCCGATGCGCTCGATCTTGCCGTTGGACCCCTCGA
>JABAAA010000194.1:0-1376 GCA_014239005.1 Alphaproteobacteria bacterium
CCCCCATAAAGACGACGATCTCGCCATGAGCGACATGCAAATCAAGCGAGTGCACAAAGCACTGCCTCCCTAAGGACAGCGAAACGTTCTCCAAACGCAATCCTTCAGAGCCTCGTGTTGTCTGTTTTGTCATGTCAAAAAGGTGCGCGCGCAAAAGTCTTGCTCACGCGTACAGCCCCCTCATGAACGCCCGCCCGCGCCAAACGATTTTCGGTATTCCCAACGCCGCGGCGAAAAACACGCACGGCACCGCCGCCTGCAACAAGGCAAACGCCCCGACAATTCGACGATCCCCCCCCGAAGCAAGCGCCACCGCCTCGCTCGTCAAGGTTGCATAGCGCCCTGCGCCAATCAAGAGCGTCGGCGCATACAGCGCAATCGAAACGGAAACCCCCAACGCAAATGCCACCAACAAAGGCTTCAACAACAACGGCAGCGTCACCCCGACAAGCCTGCGCGTAGGCGAACAACCCAAGCTTTCTGCCGTCAAGGCGAATCGCCGATCCAAACCACGCCACGCCCCGCTCAACGACAAGAACACATAAGGCAGCACAAAAAGCATGTGCGACCATACGAGAACCAACCAGCTCGCCTCGATCGAAAGCGAAAACAACAGAATCTGAATGCCGAACAAAAACGAGGTTTGCGGCAACAACAACGGTAAATAAAGAGCCACCATCGCTCGCTCGTGAACCCTGGAGGGGCGATCGTCTCGCGCCTTGGTAAGAACCTTGTCTTGCACCTTGTCTTGTATCCTGTGTTGCGTCTTCTTCCGCCCCTCCTGCTCCAAGCACAACACGCAGAGCAGCAAGGCGCACCCCGCCGCTGCCAAGGCGAGCGACAGCGAAAGCCACAAGGGCTCCATGAAACGCTGGAACCCATCGCGCCACAAACCCAGCGTCCAAACGTTCGGCAAGAAGGCAGGAAAACGCCACACTTTGGCAAAAGACCACAAGGGCAACAAGGTGATCGCCAACAAGCCGATCAAGCAGACGAACAGCCCGCCGCTAGCCGCCAACGAATCGTTGCAACGCCTCGCAACCCTGTCGCCAAGAGCCGATATCACCACCTTTCTCGCCCGCAACCTCGCGCGCCAAACGAGCGCGACAACCTTTTCGCCACAACGCCACAAGAGGATCGCACCCGCCACCATGAACACCTGAAACAGAGCCGCCATGGCAGCGGTGGGCTGTTCCAACAAATCAGGGGCGTTCGCCAGTGCCAACAATCGTTCGGCGAAAAGTCCGGGGCGCGAAGGAGCAAGCGTCAAGGCGACCTCCAAGTTCGTCAGGGAAAACGCCAAGACCGCATAAATCGGAAGACGTAGACGCGAATAGAGTATCGGCAGGACGCTGTGACAAAAAGCAGCACGACGT
>JABAAA010000194.1:1383-2325 GCA_014239005.1 Alphaproteobacteria bacterium
AAGACGTAGACGCGAATAGAGTATCGGCAGGACGCTGTGACAAAAAGCAGCACGACGCGCATACCCCAAGCCTTGCGCAACGGCGAGCGCGCGCGGCGTGTTTTCGGCGTTCTCCGCGGAGAGCGTCATCAAAAACAGAAACGGCACCTCCTTGACGACAAGCGCGAGAACATACAGGATTCCGTAAGGATCGGGGCTCAACAGCCACAAGGGGGGCTCGTCGAACCCCGTCAGCCACGGCGAGAACAGACGCAGAAACCAGCCGCTGGGCGCAAACAGAAAACCCACCCCCAGCGCGATCGCAACGTGCGGAACGGAAAGCAAAGGTGCAAGGCTTTGATGCAAAAAACGCATCACCCCGCTCTCGCCGAACGAGGCGAACAAGGCTGCAACGACGAGGCACGAGAGCAAGGTCGCCGCCAAACCGCAACCCAGCGTGAAAAGAACCGAATCTAACAGATGCGGAACAGCGAAAAACGCCGTCAGCGGCGCAAGCGACAAGGTGCGCAACCCAAGCGCGGGGAAATAGCCGAAGGCAGGCAACACGACTGCAACCAGCCCGCACAAAACAGGGGCAAGAAACAACAGCAAGGTCACGGCAGGAGCAAAACGCATCGTCGCTTCTCCCCCGCTTAACTCTTAACTCTACCTCTTGCCCCCCAATCTCGGTTTCTCGGCTTCTCGGCTTATCAGCTTTTCTCACCCATCTCTGCGTGAGAAGCGCTGCCTCCCCCTATCCCCCTCTATTATTCACCCTTATCCCCCGTAGCGTTTTTGCCACTCGGCTTTAAGCCGATCGTGCCAGCTGGGGTGGGGTTCGGGCAGGCTGCGTCCCAGCTCTTTGGCGCTCATCGCACCCGTTCCCGCCTTCGCTTCGATGGCGGAGAAACGCGCACGTTCGGCTTTCGGCAGCTTGGTGATCGCAAGCACGCTGGGATCGCC
>JABAAA010000195.1 GCA_014239005.1 Alphaproteobacteria bacterium
AAAGTCCAAGATAAAGTTATAGAAAAAGATTCCGCAGCCGTACGGGGACAGGCACGAAAAGAACGCACCAAAAAGCACCTAGCTCATATGCTAGGCGCAACGATCGCAACGACAACCGCGTTCACCGTCACCAACATATCAACCCAGCCGATATGGCTCGCTTGGCTCGCCCCTACAGCCTTGTTCTTGCCGCTAATTTTTTATTGGGTAAGACGCGTCGACTTGAGGTGAGGTTGTCGCCATAAACTTCGCCATAAACTTCGCCATGAAATTTCGCTATGAGACGATGCTTGTCTGAGTGATGCTTGCCCCTGTTCTCTCTCTGTGCTACCCTCAAGAAGCTATGGCAGAGCCTGCTCCCTTTCGCGGTATCTTCACCGCCCTTGCCACACCCTTCGACGAACAAGGAAAGGTCGACGCGGACTCCTATCGCAACCTCATCGAATATCAAATCGAAGCCGGCATCCACGGACTCGTTCCCGTCGGAACGACAGGCGAATCGCCTACGTTGGATCATGAAGAACACAAACGCGTCATCGCACTCTGCATCGAATACGCCGCAGGACGCGTCCCCGTCATCGCAGGCGCAGGCGCAAACGCCACCGTCGAGGCCGTCAACCTCGCGCTTTTCGCCAAACAAGCAGGCGCACAGGCAACCCTGCAAGTCACCCCCTACTACAACAAACCCACCCAAGAAGGACTCTACGCGCACTTCCGTACTGTCGCCGAGCAATCCGACCTACCCGTCATGCTCTACAATGTGCCGTCTCGCACCTCCGTGCATTTGGAGGTGGCTACCGTCGTGCGTCTCGTCGAAAACTGCCCGCTCGTCGTCGCCCTGAAAGACGCAGCTCCGCACGACCTCACGCGCCCCACCTTGCTTGCTAACGCGGGGTTGCGCGACAACTTCACCCTCCTCTCCGGCGAGGACGCAAGCCTCTGCGCCTTCTTGGCGATGGGCGGAGAAGGATGCGTTTCCGTCGCCTCCAACCTCGTTCCTCATGCAATGGTTGAACTCTACAACTGCCACAAGAAAGGCGACGGTAAAACTATGGCAACCATCAGAAACGCGCTCATGCCACTGTGCCAAGCCCTGTTTTGCGAAACCAGCCCCGCTCCCGTCAAATACGGGTTGTGCCACGCAGGGCTGTTTCAAACCGCCAACACGCGCCTACCCCTCGTCGAAGCAACCTCCACGGCGCGCAAAAAAGTCGAGCAAGCGCTCACAGAGGTGGCACGCTACAACAAGTCCTTCGTGCCAAACTTGAAAGCTGCCTGACGCAGCTTGAAGACAGCATGACGAAAGGGCAGGGCGCAAAAAATATCGTGTCCGTTCCTAAAGGCGCCAAAGCTGCCAAAGTTGCTGCCAAAGGCACTGTCAAGAAAATTACCGCTAAAAAAAGTGCCGTCAAACCTTCCAAAGCCAAGAAGCGCGGCAAGGCGCAGGCAGCACCGCGCTTGGAAAACAGAAAAGCGCGACATCGATTCCGCATCGAAAAAGAACTGGAAGCAGGCATGTGCCTCACCGGAAGCGAGGTCAAGTCTCTGCGCTCGGGGCAGGCTTCGCTTTCCGACAGCTTCGCGTTCTTCAAGGAAGGCGAACTCTTCCTCATGAACTGCCATATCGGCGCCTACGCCCAAGCCGTGAAAGGGTACCGACACACCCCGAAAAGGCTACGCAAACTCCTGTTGCACAAGCGCGAGATCAAAAAGCTGATCGGCGCTGTCCAACGCGACGGCATGACGTTGGTGCCGCTCGCCGTTTTTTTCAACGCCAGAGGCTTTGCAAAGGTCATGCTCGGCTTGGGCAAGGGAATCGCCAAAGCAGACCGACGCGCCGACATCGCAGAGCGAGACTGGCGGAGACGAAAAACAAGACTCACAAGACGCACCCTCTCTAGAGGCGAAGGATGAGACGCATGGTAATTCTATATTCGATGACCATATGGAGTGCTATGTGGCGTGCTATGTGGCGTGCCTTGCAGAATCGTTTTGCTGTGCTTACGCGCAGTTTTTTGCGAGAGAAAATTATCCTCCCGCTTTCCCCCGCACAAACCTCTCTTCCCGTCGACATCCTGTTCGTTCGGCGGCGGATGTTCTTGGCGCTCCTGACGCTGTTGTTTTCGCTTGTGCCGTCTTCCGCGTGGTCGCAAGAAAAGTTTTCCTCGTCCTTCTTGGACAGCTTGGGCAGAGAGGCAAGAGAAGCCAAGGTTTCCGATAAATTTTGGCAACAGACAAGAGCCATGCTGGAGCGCAAGGGAATCTCGAAAGAGGTCATCG
>JABAAA010000196.1 GCA_014239005.1 Alphaproteobacteria bacterium
TTTGTTCCCGAAAGCTCTTTCATTCTCTGTTCAAAACGCTGTGTCGTTGCGCTTCCAATTTTAATATATGTGGGAAACAATACATTTTTAACAATGTAGACAACACCACGATTTTTAGAATCTTTAGACATTTTTTTCTCCTACGCTGTTGCGCACGCTACGCGTGCGTTTTGAGTCGTTAAGCGTTGCGCTCTGCGAGCGCAGAAGGCGCACCAGAAACCTTACAAGAAATCCAGCAGTGTCATCCACGCAATCACAAAGACAAGCAGCCACCGATTCAACTGAATCTCCCTTTGCAACGCCGCCAGTCTCGTATCAAGCGCCTGAAACTGAGTGCTCGTCGCAACGCCATTCTTCAATACCTCATGCAACCCCTCCGAATGCGCCCCCGCTTGCTTCGCAACAACTCCCCCCTTACGCAACCGCTGCACATACGCATGCGTGTCAAAAATCGCCACTGCACTCGTCTCCATCAAAAAGTTATCCTTCTGCACCCATTCTCTAATACAAGAATAGCAAAGTCAAGCACTTTTTTTCCCTTTCATTTCTTCGGCGGCACATGTAGAGCGCGTCCCCATCCGTCCAACACCGCCTCATGCATCGCCTCCGATACCGTCGGATGCGCAAAGATCGTCCCCATCAACTCCGCCTCCGTAGCCTCCATCCCCAAAGCAATTCCATATCCCTGAACCATCTCCACAACCTCGCTCCCCACCATGCTCGCCCCCAAAAATGCCCCGCTAACCTCCTCAAAAACAACCTTTACCAACCCAACCTCCTCCCCCATCGCAATAGCCTTCCCATTAGCCCCCAAAGGAAACCTCCCAATCCTTACCCTACACCCCTCCCCCTCAGCAGCTCGAGCGCTCATCCCAACACTCGCAACCTGCGGAGAAGTATAAACACAACTTGGAATATGCTCCCGAACAATCGGCGCAACATCCTCCCCCGCAATCGACTCAACACATACAACCCCCTCGTGCGACGCCTTGTGCGCCAACATCGGAGCACCCGCAACATCCCCAATCGCATAAATCCCCTCCACATTCGTCCGCAACATCCCGTCAACCCCAATCACGCCTCGCTCCCTATCGAACGCAACCCCCGTCTCCTCTAATCCCAATCCCTCCACATTTCCCACAACCCCCACAGCAGACAAAACGCGATCAACCTCTAACGTATCTCCGTTGCCTAACTTCACCACAACACCTCCTGCTTTTCCTCCTGCTTTGCCTCCTGCTTTGCCTCCAGACTTCTGCTTTTCTACGCCCTCGATCTTCTGCCCCAACAGAAACTTGATGCCGCTCCGCCTCTCCAACTCGGATTTCAGAATGGCGGCGATCTCCTCGTCCTCGTTGAACAAAATGCGCTCCGCAGCTTCCACAACGATCACCTCAACGCCAAAGGCAGCGAAATAACTCGCAAACTCCAACCCAATCGCTCCTCCGCCCGCAACCAAAAGACGCTTCGGAAAATCCTCCGCTACCATCGCATCCCGATACCCCCACACGACATCCCCGTCGATCGGAACGCTCGGCAACTCACGAGCGCGCGCGCCCGTCGCCAAAATGATATTCTTCGCGCTGATAACTTCTTCGCTGGCAAGCTCCTGCTTTCCCGCCGCCCCCGCCTCCATGGATACGACCAACTCCCCCTTTCCTCCCAACCTTGCAGTACCATAGCGAAGTTCTACTCCGTTCTTCTTCATCAACAGCTCGACCCCCCCGTTCAACTTCGCAGCAACCGCCCTAGAACGCGCGACGATCCGCTTGCCGTCAAACTTGCTGCCTGTCCCTACGCTCAACCCGAACGCCTCCATCTGCGTCAGGCTGTGCCACAGCTCGGCGGTGCGCAACAAAGCCTTGGTGGGAATACAGCCCCAGTTCAGACAAATTCCGCCCAGCGCATCGCGCTCGACCAACAGAGTTCGCAAGCCCAATTGTCGAGCGCGAATGGCGGCGACATACCCTCCAGGTCCTCCGCCGACGATAGCGATGTCATAAGAGTTGTCTTGAGGATTCTCTTGACGATTGTCTTGGCTGTCCGACATGCTTTGATTCTACAAAGATTCTGCTTGCTTGTCGAGCAGCGCGCTTGTAGAATGCGCGTATGAGCGGAGCTACTGCCGAGACGACGGCCCAAGTGCGAGCCTTGTCTGCCGAACGCTACAAGTACGGCTTCGAGACAGATATCGAGATGGAAAAAGCCCCGAAAGGGCTGAGTGAAAGCATCGTACGCTTCATCT
>JABAAA010000197.1 GCA_014239005.1 Alphaproteobacteria bacterium
GAAGGTGAAATAAGGCAGAGCGTTGAACGAAAGTGGCACGATCACAAAAATCGGCACCAACAAAAATACCAACACAAAAACACAGATCAAACGGAAACCCACATACCAACCACGCTCGGATACAGAAAGATGGGGCGGAAAAAAACTCATCCCGCTATCCCAGCTTGATGTTGTCGATACCGACGATCTTGTCGTAAAGCCAGTAAATCGCAACGATGAACGCAAGTAAGGCAACCCCCAAAGCCGCCGCAAGTCCCCAGTTGAGCGACGAAGAAATGTGATAGGCGATACGATTGCTGATGAAAACACCCGTCCTGCCACCCACCAACTCGGGTGTGATGTAATAGCCGATCGCAAGGATGAAAACCATGATCGCTCCCGCTCCGATGCCCGGAACGGTGTTCGGAAAATACACCTTCCAAAAGGCAGATATAGGATGCGCCCCCAGTGAGATGGCAGCACGCATGTACGAAGGCGAAATCGTCTTCATCACGCTGTAGAGCGGCAATACCATGAACGGCAACAAGATGTGCGTCATCGCTACGACGGTACCCGTCGTGTTATAGATCATGCGCAACCGTCCCTCCTCCGATAGAATGCCTACAGCGACCAACAGGTCGTTGATGACTCCCTGTTGCTGCAACAACACGATCCACGAAGTCGTGCGCACCAACAACGATGTCCAAAAGGGAAGCAGTACCATCACAAGCAGAATGTTGCCTTGACGCGTCGGCAGCTTTGCAATCCACAGCGCGAGCGGAAAGCCAAGCAACAAGGTCGCCAGCGTGATGCCCAAGCTGATGACGACCGTTCTGCCGAAAAGCCTGAGATAGATTCGCTCCTCCGTCGGACGAAGCGACACCTCGTTCGATTGTAAGTCGCGCCGCATGTCGAGTGCCGCCAAGTAATAGTCGCCCACCATCCGATCGGAAAAACGTTTCAGTACGCGCCACGAATCAACCTCGCCCCAACGCGCATCGAAAGCGATCAACGTCTCTTTGTAAGAGCCGCGCGTCGAGCTTACCCGACCAACGATTTTCTCCATTTCACGACCGCTACGGCGGAACAAGCTCGCCAACCCCGAAAACTCGTAGTTGAGCCTTTGTCCCAATTGCGTCGCGCGCCGCTTGCGTTGTGCCAAAACGAGGTCTTGCGCCAACGCCGCGAAAGCCTGTTCGCTCGGCAACCCTTCGCCTCCTGCCTCCCACCCCTTCAGGGCTAGAATCGTGCGCGGCAGGGTTTCTTCGACAATGCGGTTGTCCGTCGAACGCCGTAGCATATCCAAGATCGGCAGACAGAAGCCGACAAGCACGAACAGCAAAAGAGGAGCGACCAACAAGAAGGCTTTGCGCTTTTGCCGCGCCTTGTGTTTTTTCAACACCACCTTCAGCTCGCGCCCGTCGGCGGTCAGCAATCGAGAGGAAGAGGTAGAAGCAGACACGGCTCTGTGTTCCGACAGGCAAAAAAACGACACCCCCGCCGCCTTGCATAACCTCGAAAGGCTACGCAATGCGGCGAGGGCGTACGCTCAAACAGCTGTTCTGCAGTCTCTACTTAGAGAGCCACGCTTGGAACTGCTCGTCGATTTCGTCGCGTTTGTCACCCCAAAACTCGAAGTTGTAAAGGAGCACATTCTTCGCGTTGTTCGGATCGGTCGGCATGTGGGGCGCCATGTCGATGCCCAACTCCGCATGTTTTCCAACTAAGGGTGCAGAAGAGTTTCTCGCCGGACCGTAGGAGATGTATTTCGCCTGATCGGCAAGCCTCTGCGTGTCGGTTGCAAAATAGAGATAGTGCAACACGGCATCAAGCTTCTCGTCGGAGATGCCCTTGGGAATGATCCAACCGTCGAGGTCGAAGATCTGCCAGTCCCACAGCATGGAGACGGGCTGCTTCTTCTCTTCGATCAGCGAGAACAGTCTGCCGTTGTAAGTCGAGCCCACGACAACTTCGCCGTCTGCCAAACGTTGCGGCGTCTCTGCGCCTTTCGACCACCAGATGACTTCCGACTTGATCGTGTCCAGTTTTTTCAAGGCGCGCTCGACACCTTCTTTAGAAGACAAGACATCGTAGACATCGTCAGGATCGACACCGTCGCACAGCAACGCCCATTCCACATTGTAGATCGGTTGTTTTTCCAACGAACGCTTGCCGGGGAACTTCGCCAAGTCGAAGACATCGCACACACTCGTCATGGGTTCAGACACCAAGTCGCTGCGATAGCCAAAGGTCACCGAAT
>JABAAA010000198.1 GCA_014239005.1 Alphaproteobacteria bacterium
GCGTGCGAATTCCAGGACTGCCGCTCTTTCCTCTCGGCATCGAACGCTATGTCGTCAAGGGCGGCGGCAACCTCGCCGTCGAAGTCTTGCCCGACGATGTCCTCACCTTCGTCAACGACGAAGGAATGCAGCCCGCAAACATCACCGCCTTCGCGAGCGACGCAAAAAAAGGCGATGCAAAAAAGGGTGACGCAAAAAAAGGTGACGCAAAAAAGGGTGATGCAGGACTGGTCGGGGCTGCAAGCCTCCCAGAAAGCGAGAACGTCGCAACCTTTCTCCATTCCCCCGACGCGCACACGCTACGCGACCGCCTGATGTCGCTCGGCTGCGACCTCCGCTCCAAGACGCGCCAAGTTTTCTCCTCGCAGGCACGCGCGGGCGAACAACAAACCTTCACCGTGCGCCATCCCGCCCTGTTGTTGCTGTGCGCGCAAGGCAGAGCCATGACGCCGCACGAACACACGCCCCCTTCTTCCGTGCTGCTCTATGTAAAGCGCGCCTCCGAAGAAGAGCAGGAAGGTAGCCACAAAGCCTCCTTTCGCCTGCCACCGCCACTCGCAGACCCGCTGCAAGACTTCACCTTGCAACCCGGCGAGGCGAAAGCCTATGTCGTGAAAAAAGGGCAGCTCGTGCAAATTCTCGATGTGCGCGGAAGAGAGTGTTCCGATTTCCAAGCCTACGACATGCGCGCGCTCGATCAAAAAAAGCAGCGCGACATCGACCCCACAACGACGCGCTCGCTGATGGGCAGCCTCTATCCGAACCCCGGGCTCTTCGCCAAGTACTTCTCGCTCGACCACAAGGCGTTGATCGAGATCGTGCAAGACACAGTCGGTCGTCACGACTCCTTCAACTTGGCTTGCACCGCACGCTTCTACGAGGACGCGGGCTATCCGGGACATGTCAATTGCTCGGAGAACCTGAACACGGCAGCCCTGCCTTACAACATCGACGAGCGCGCGGGCTGGCCTGCCATCAACTTCTTTTTCAACACCATGCTGGACGCCGATCACTGCATCCTCTCCGACGAGCCCTGGAGCCGCCCCGGCGACTATGTCCTGCTGCGCGCCCTGGAAGACCTCGTGTGCTTCTCGACCGCCTGCCCTTGCGACATCGATGCCGCCAACGGCTGGAACCCGACCGAAGTACAAGTACGCGTCTATGCCCACAACACCCCCTTTGAAAAAGGAACAGGAGTCCGTATGACCACCCAAAGCGACGCAAAACTCACGAAGGAGACCGCCTTCCACGATCGATTCGCTCAAAGGACGCGAAACTTTGTCAACTACAACGGCTACTGGCTTGCCGACGATTTCACCGGACTGGGTGCCATCAGCGAATACTGGACTTGCCGTGAAAAGGTGATCGCAACCGACCTCTCTCCTTTGCGCAAATACGAGATATTAGGACCCGACGCAGAGAACCTCATGCAATGGTGTGTGACGCGCAATATGAAAAAACTGAGCGTCGGGCAGGTCGTCTATACCGCGATGTGCTACGAGCATGGCGGCATGATCGACGACGGCACCGTGCTACGAACAGGAGAGCATACCTTTCGATGGATCGGGGGGTGCGACGATTCGGGGCTATGGCTGAAAGAGCAGGCAGAAAAACGCGGACTTGATGTTTGGGTGAAAAACGCGACCGATCAGTTGCACAACATTGCCGTACAAGGTCCGAAGAGCAGAGAGGTGCTGAAGTCTCTGTTTTGGACAGCACCGCAGCAACCCACGATCGAAGAGTTGGGATGGTTTCGTTTTTCAGTCGCGCGTCTGACAAATTTCCACGGAGCAGCGGTGATCGTTTCGCGCACGGGTTATACGGGGGAGTTGGGTTACGAGATTTTCTGTCATCCGAAGGACGCGGGGGCAGTCTTCGATGCGGTGTGGCAAGAGGGGGAGAAGCATGGAATTTCTCCGTTGGGCCTTTCGGCGTTGGACATGCTGCGGATTGAGGCGGGGTTGGTTTTCGCCGGCAGCGAGTTTTGCGATCGCACCGATCCGTTCGAGGCGGGGGTGGGCTTCACCGTTCCTTTGAAGAGCAAGCAGGACGACTTTTGCGGAAGGACTGCGTTGGAACGTCGCAAGGCTTCGCCGCAAAGAAAACTCGTGGGGTTAGAGTGCGAGAGCGCAACCGCTCCTTCTCAGGGCGATTGTGTGCGCAAGGGACGAGCGCAGATTGGCGAGATCACTTCGGC
>JABAAA010000199.1 GCA_014239005.1 Alphaproteobacteria bacterium
TGGTGGTACAAGCGCGGTCTGGGTCCCCGATTCGGGCACCCCTCGGACCTGCTCGGCGACAGGCTGTCTCGTAGCCGATCTTCCCGAGCCGCCGGCCAATACGACGGGCACCGTTTCCTACTACACCACAAGTGGGCGCGCCACGGCAGCTACTCCTCTAAGTGAGGGTCGTTATCCCCTTGGAACAAATGCCACTATCGACTGTACTTTCTCTGGCGAGGCTAATACCGACTACAGCATAAGCGTCTGCCAGACGCTTTCTGGTATGGTGTCATGGGGTTTATGGGATGGCGGGAGTCCCGTCTGCCCTACTACTAACTGAGGGCCTCCCCGAGCCGGCTCCTCATGCTGTTTCAGCTTCCCGCCCGGGTGCGGGGTGGGGCCCCGCCGGGAGCAGGACGTGCGCACTGCTGTGATCCGAAGTGACCTGTGTCCCGGGGCTTCCTGGGGGTTTCCCTGCCCCGGCCGCCGCCGCGAAGACTATCGCTCCGCGGCCTCCACTCGCGGGGAGCTAACGCTTCGGGCTGACCGGGGCTGCGGGCCTTGGGCGGCTCATGCCGCCCCCGGCTTCCCCTTCCTGCTTGATTTCAGTTGCACAAGTTGAAGGCTTCTGAACATCACCCGCGTTAATTCATTGGTGAATCTATATAAGAAAGCGGGGATCCTGTGTATCAGTGGAACCCTGTCATTTGTTGCATGCCAAATGTTGGATGTGAAATGACTGTATTGACTGGTGGGAAGCGGCTTCACAAATAATGCCTTAATCCCCAATAACCACTCTTGATCAAAGGCGTGGTCATAAGGTAATTTCATCGGCAGTAACTGTTTCACCATCCTGGTCGCCGCCTTTTTATTGATGAGATAAGCCCCCGCTCCTGTCTGGCGCCCCAAATTACAACATAGATAATGCTGATTCGTCAGCCGGGCGATTTTTAAAGGCAGGCCGGAGTGGTAGCCTGATAAACGCAGGATGTCCCATTGGTCTGAAAGCTTTAGCGTCAGCCCTATGATTTGGGGTAAATCATGAAATAGCTGAACGTCGTCCTCTACGATCATGGCAAGGCTGTCCTTGGTTGCCAAGAACTTCTCCAGCGCCTTGATGTGGCTGAAATAGCAGCCCAGTTCCGCCGGGTTTGTTTTTTTGCCGTGCCTTAAATGATAGCCTGTTTCGGAATATGCCGGATGCGGCAGTTCAAGCTTGCTTCCATCGACTGCCTCGATCACCTCAAAGTCAAATCCTAACCCGGCCAGCCGTTTTGTAATGGAAGACAGCCTTTCTTTGTCATGCGGCAGGTTAATAATATAAGTTTTCATCCTCCTTGCCCCGACTCCCCGGCTTCCTGCACGGAAACGGGGTCGCCGGGCCGCACGTCCCGCAGGTCGCGGGGGTCTCCCCGCACCACGCGGCCCCAGATGTTCACGGGCGCGGCCAACCGGATCTCCGCGCCGAGCGAAGCCGGGGTACGGCCATAGCCGATGGCGATACAGCCGCCCTCCACCCAGAAAGCCAGCTCGTTCAGTTCCACTACTTCCCGTGCGTCCTCCTCCGGTTGCGCCTGCACCGGGGCCTGGAAATACACCTCCTCGCCCCAGGTGCAGGCGGAGGAGCTGAACGGCAGGCTTTCCAGGATGCCGGCCGCCGTGGGGGTATCCAGGGTCTCCGCCAACAGTTCCACATCGGCGATCCGAAGTTTAATTCTCGTTGTTTCAGTCATTTCTTTGCTCCCGCCTCTCAGCCGCCCGTGGCATTGGTCGCCGTGGTTTCAGCGGCCGTCTCCCAAAGCTTCTCAAGCTGGTAATATTCCCGGGCTTCAGGCTGCATGATGTGGGCGACGGCATCCCCCAGGTCCACCAGCACCCACTCGGCGTCCTCCAGTCCCTCCACGCCCAAGGGCCGGAGCCCCTGCCCGCGGGCCTCTTCCAGCACCCGTTCGGCCAGGGCGCGCACCTGCCGGGAGGAACGACCGCAGGCGATGACCATGGTATCCGTGATGGAAGTCATGCGGCGCACATCCAGAATCTGGATGTTCTCGGCCTTCAGTTCCTCCAGGCCGGCCACCAGCAGCGCACGCAGCCGCTCAGCCTCCATAAACGCCACGATAGAGCGAATGCCTTCGTATGTGGTCCAGCACCGGTACCGGCACCAGGTGGCCCACCGGGCG
>JABAAA010000019.1 GCA_014239005.1 Alphaproteobacteria bacterium
TGCCTTCACGACGATCACAGCTTCGGAACACCATCCCGTTCGCCTGAAAGGGTTCAACCATATCGGTGTGCACTGCTATCTGAGCGGCAGCGGAGGAGGGATCGTCTTCGAACGTTACGCGGGACTCTCTTCGGGGGTGCATCTTTATTCGAGCTCCGACGACTATTCAGGCGAAGCCATGACCAACCCCACGCTGCCTTCTGCATACACGAATTCCCACTGCGGTTTGATTCACCTCGAAGCCTTCTCGATCGTCGGTGCGCAAGCCGTCATCTTGCCCTCTTGCAAGGTGGGCGAAGGCGCCGTGCTCGGCGCATTCGCGCTTGCAACGCAAGACCTCAAAGCATGGACGATCTACGGCGGTATTCCTGCGCGAAGATTGAAGGCGCGCGCGCAGAAGCCATTGATGTTGAGCAAGCAGTTGGAAGCCGATCCGCGCTATCGTTATCTTTTTGCGTTATCTTTTTGCGTTATCTTTTTGCGTCATCCTGTGAGCCTTCTTTTCGCGTCCTTTTTGCAACAAACGTCTTGACAGGTTGCCGACGAAGCTATAGAGTGCGTTTTTTTGTGTCACTTGTCTCGGATCAGGATTGATGACGAAACGTCTGAGGTCGAAATACAAATCGAATCGCCGCCTTGGGTTGAACCTGTGGGGTCGTCCGAAGTCGCCTGCGAACAAGCGCAGCTACGCGCCCGGACAGCATGGGCAACGTCGGCGCAAGGAGAGCGATTACGGCATCCAGCTGAGTGCGAAACAACGGTTGCGCTTCTACTACGGCAACATCTCGGAAAACCGCTTTCGACGCTACTACCGCGATGCTGTGCGCGGCAAGGGAGATACCAGCGAGAATCTGATCGGGCTTTTGGAACAGAGGCTTGACAGCGTCGTCTATCGAGCCAAGTTTGTTCCCACCGTTTTTGCGGCGCGTCAATTTGTCAGTCACGGGCATGTTCTTGTCAACGGCAAGCGGGTGACGGTGGCCTCGTACGCGCTGCGAATGACGGATGTGTTGCAAGTGAAGGGCAAGAGTGCCGAGCTTGCGCTGGTGTTGGAATCGATCGAGCTTACCGAGCGGGATCTTCCCGACTATCTGGATGTTGACCACAAGAAGATGACAGCGCAGATGACGCGTGTGCCGAAGCTGGACGAGGTTCCGTATCCTGTCAAGATGGAACCCAATTTGGTGATCGAGTACTACAGTCGATAGATAGCCTAGTGCTGTCCGTTTGAGAAAGGGCGACGGACCGAGCGATTTGCCGATAGCAAGGCGATGGATATCGCCCCCTTTATATGTCGAACATCTTTTTTTCTTTGCGAATCGTTGTGTCGAAAGGCTTTTTTGTCGCCGCTTGTGGCGTCTTGTTGTGGAGCTTGATGTGCTCTGCGGCGGAGGCGACATCGTTTTCGCAACGCAAGCGTTTGGAGGTGAGCGGCGGCTACGATTTCGGACAGCAGTCGACCAGTCACTACTCCGAATACTACGGCGCGCCGGACACCTCGACGTTGCTCTACACGCGCGATCGAATCGGGGGGAGGGTTGCGCTTTCGTGGAGCGGCTTTTGGAAGCAAGACGCGGGCCGGCAGGGATTGTACCTGCGTAGCGTACCTGCTGCCTTCGGCGGCGGCAGCGTTCGCGGCAACCTCAGCGACAAGGATTTCTGCGACGGCTCTCGAATGTTAGTCCGAGTTAGCGGCACCTGGACATGTCCGCAAGAATTGACGGTGTGGAGCGATTCCGACAGCTTTGTCCGCCATTGGTTTGCAGGCGTGGAGGTCGACAATGGCGCAGGATTTTTTTTGCAAAGCCGCCGAAACGACGAACGTTTTTTCGGCGCAGGGTTCTCTTTCGGCTACCTCTTTTTACACGAGAACGACCTTGCGCAAGGACTGATCTACAACACCTATCTTCCTCCCGATCCTAACAACTCTCGTCCCATCGGCGAGTTGCTGAGAGGGGATGAGAATGTGATCGGGAACAAGGTTTTTTGGCATGCGCTGAAGGTGGGCGTGGAGGTGTGGTCGGAACAGATTCCGCCGCGTTGGCATCAACCCGTCATTCTCAAGCTTGCGGTTCATTACATTCCCTACGCCTCTTTCCGAGGAGAAGACTCGCACTTCTTGAGGGTGGGGACGACCCGCGACGACTTGGCGCCTGTTCCCAACATTATTTCTACGGGCATGGGGCAAGGCGCGGAAGTGAAGGGCAGCCTTTTCGTGCCTTTTCCTACAAAACGACCGCTGCAATGGGGGCTGTTGTTGCAAGCGCGCTGGCAAAGACTTTTTCTGAAACAAGGCTACGACACCTTTTTGTTTGGAGACGGCAGCTCGATTGTGACACCGCTGACAAGATTCACGACCGAGAGCTTCTCTGTCTCTACGGGCTTGTCGCTGACATGGTAGAGGCGGAGGGAGGAGAAGGGTCGCGAGAGGAGAGGAGGGTTTCGCAGCCGAGCATGGCGATCTTTTTGTCGATTCCCCAGTAGTATCCGCCGAGCGCGCCGCTCTTGCGGATGACGCGGTGGCAGGGAATAAGAAAGGCGATAGGGTTGCTGCCGACAGCGTTGCCGACCGCGCGTGCGTGGCTTTTGCCGAACCCGAGCGCGCCGTAGCTCTTGCAGCTTCCCATCGGGATATCGAGCAGCGCGCGCCAGACTTGCAGACGAAAGGGGGTGGCAAGCAGGTGCAACGAGAGTTGTTCGATGTTCTTGTCGTTGTGGCGGCGTGTGGCGAAGATTTTTTCGGCGTAGGGTTGGGTTTGCGCGGCATTCTCTTCGATGCGCGCTTTGGGCCATCGGCGTTGGAAGTCGTCTTTTGCTGCTAGCGCGTGGCTTTTGCTGTCGCCGTGGAAGCCGAGTGCGCAGAGTCCTCGTTCGCTTGCAACCATGTAAGCTGTGCCGAAGGGGGTGTTGTGGCTGCCGAAGAAGAGGGTGAGTTGTTCGCCCTGTCGTTTGTAGTCGCCTGGCGTCATGGCTTCGATGCGCACGAAGAGATCGTGGAGGCGCGAGGGGGAGGAGAGTCCTGTCTCCAAAGTTGCTTCCAGGATGCTGGCGCCGTCCTGCAACAACCTTCGCGCGACCTTGGCGTTGAGGAGGGCGAGGAAATCTTTCGGACTGACGCCTGCCCAGCGCAGGAAAAGTTTTTGCAGTGCGAAGTGGCTCATGCCGAGCGCGGTGGCAAGTGCGGGCAGGGAGGGTTGTCGGGCGCGATGTTGTGCGAGCCAATGCAGGGCTTGTGTGATCGTTGCGTCCTGTTGTTGTTCGCGAGGCAGGGCGATGCGGATTCGTCTTGCGGGGGGGGGAGTGGAGTTCGGCATAGTTTTTGTGTGAGGGTTTTTTGGGGCTGTCGTGCGTTGTTGTCTGTTGTTGGCGCGTTTTTTGCATTTTCTGTTGTGAAAGCGGTGCGAGGCAACCCGATTCTTGCCGATTCTTGCCGATTCTTGCCGATTCTTGTTGATTCTTGTTGATTCTTGTTGATTCTTGAAATTTCTGTCGACGGAGGTTGAGATGATGTTTGTTGTTCGTTGTGGATGGCGTTTGGCGTTGGGTTGTTTTGCGCTATTTTCGTTGGCTTCTTGTGCGACGGGAGCTGCGGTGTTGGGGATTGCTTACACGGTTCAGACGAATCGTTTGCCGACGGACGCGTTGGCGAGTGCGATTTCGAACAAGGATTGCAGCATGATTCGTCAGGCGGAGGAGGGTGGTGCGTGGTGTCGAGCCAAAGGCGCGGGGCGTGAGCGTGGTGCGTCGCAGCCCCCCTTGTGGTGTTATCGTTCGTTGGGCGAGGTGAGTTGTTACGACAGCCCAGTTGCAGAGGAAACGGCGCAGCTGGTGCAATAACGGGCTGGCTTTTCTTTGTGAGGAAAGCTTCTGACGGGACGCTCTGCCCGTCAATCTCTGACAAGTGCTTGACAGGGTGACGAGACAACCCTGAGATCCATCCTCTTGCCAGAACTTGACGAGCTGCCGCGCAACTCGAAGCGGTCATGCGCCGTAACGCATGCTCGATAGATCCGCCCCTGACCGCGTACGGAAAATACCGTCGTGCAAAAATTCCAAACAAGAATTCCAAAAATCTCTTGCCTTTCCAACCCTTACGCAGCACAATCAAGCCTATACTTGCACTCGTCTTGTTCTTCATCCTCCCCCATGATGCCCACCCCCTCCCCTCACCCCCCCACCACCAGCTCCGTCATCAGTCCCTGGGAACAGCTCGACCGCGCGCTGGGAAGGCTCGAATCCGCCATTCTCACTCAACAACACAACAAAACAACCGATAGCACGCTTGAGACCAAAAACCTGCAACAGCAAAACACACACCTGAAAACAACCCTCCGCCAAACGCTCGCAGACCTCAAAACTCTTCTCAACGGCTAGGACGCACAAGCCCGTCCCGAACACTCGCCAATGTCGCAACGTTCGACCATAACCCTCGTCGTCAACGGGTCGAGACGACGCATCGTCTGCGAACAAGGACAAGAAGAACACCTGCAACACGCAGGAAAATACCTCGACAAAAGACTGCGCGAGATGAAAAACAATGTCGGCAACATCGCAGAAAACGAACTCTTCGTCTTGACCGCGCTCATGCTCATCGACGACCTCTCGGAAGCGCACACGCGCATCGCAGAGATGAAACAACGGCTGGAGCAGAGCAACTCCTCCGCCACCTTGCAAGCTCGCCCGTCCGCCGACGACAAGCTCCATAGCGAACGTCGGCTGGAAGAAACGACACGACGCATCGAACAGCTTGCCAAACTCTTCGAAAATAGCTAGAATGGAAGGTGTCACGGCTGCGGAGCGCGAACGCGGAATCACGCTCGAGGGCTATAATTATCGAAAGGAGCCCGCCGCTGGCGGTGGAATTCCATCCTCATGTGGGCTCCCCCCTTGGCACTTGGCCATCGGGCAGCTATGACGCGACGTCTCGTCGCGGCCGTGATCCTTCCCTCCTTCTCCCTTTCCCCTCCCCTTCTCCCTCTCCTCTGCATGCCCGCCCCCGCCACTTCTTCCGAAGAATTTTCCGACGACAAGCAACGGCTGCGCAAGCATCTCTTGAAACAACGAACCCTCGCAGCCCACCGCTATCGCTCGAACGCCGACGCTCGACAGCGTCTTCTCACCTTGTTCCGCCTGTTCCTCGCGCGACGAGCAAACGACTCCCCCCTCTCCCCTTGCAGCGGCTACCTTCCCATCCGCGATGAGATCGACCCACGTCCGCTCATGGAAGAGCTGCGCCTACACCACGAGACGGAACTGCTGCTGCCCGTCGTTGTGGGCGCGGACAAGCCGCTGGTCTTTCGCGCCTTCGACGGCGACGAGACAAGCCTTGAAGACGGTGCCTTCCAGACGAAGCATCCCCCTGAGCGCGCAGACGAAGACATTCCCGTCTTGATGCTTGTCCCCCTGCTCGGCTTCGACCGAAGCTGTCGCCGCCTCGGCTACGGCGGTGGCTTTTACGACCGCACGCTCGAAGGACTGGAAACAAGGGGGTTGCAGCCCTTGACGCTAGGCATCGCCTTCGACGCGCAACGCACAGAAAGCCTTCCTGTCGAGGCGCACGACAAGCCGCTGGACGCGGTGTTGAGCGAAACAACGCTCTACCGACGCGCATAGATAGAAACATGCCCTTCGACGAGCCGACAGACAGCGCCGCACCGCGCGGACTGAACATCCTGTTTTTGGGCGACATCGTCGCAGCGTCGGGGCGAAACGCCGTCATGCGCGCAACACCACTGCTGCGCGAAGCACTCGCGCTCGACCTGCTGTGCGCGAACGCCGAGAACGCAGCGCACGGCTTCGGACTGACGCCCTCGATCGCCGAACGTTTGCTGGACGCGGGACTGGACCTTCTGACGACGGGCAACCACGTTTGGGATCAACCCCAGCTGATCGACTACCTGCACGAACATCCGACGGCGCCAATCCTGCGCCCGCACAACATGCACTCGGATCCTCGCGCACCCATGCCCGGGCGGGGCTACGCCGACCTCGCGCTCAGCGAGGGCAAGAGCGTGCGCGTCGTCAACATCATCGGACAGGTCTTCATGGAGCCTTGCGCGCATCCGTGGTTCTCGCTCCAAGAGCTTTTGGCAGCCGATGAGCAGCACGCGTCGGGCTGGGACGCGTTGCTGATCGATTGCCACGCCGAGACGACGGGCGAAAAGCTCGCGCTCGCTCGCCTGTGCGACGGCAAGGCGACCGCCTTCTTGGGAACACACACGCACATCCCGACCGCCGACGCAGCTATATTTCCGAAAGGGCTCGCCTACCAAACCGACCTCGGCATGTGCGGTTGCTACGATTCGGTTCTCGGCTTTGAACACTCGCTGTCCGTCGCGCGATACCTGAAGAAAGCGCCGAAGGTGAAGTTCGAACCCGCCGCGGGCGAGGTCTCCATCTGCGGCGCCTTCATCCAAACCGACCCCGAAAGCGGACGCGCGCGACGCATCGAACCCTTGCGACTCTCGGCAAGCGAGAACAGCCTGCTTCCCTCAACCTTGCCGCAGGCGCTCTGTCCTTACAAAAAAGACCTGCAAGAGCTGCTAGAGGCATGCTAGCCTTGTCCCATGACCAAGCTGTTGTTTCGAGAAGACCCCTACGCTCGACGCTGCCACGCGCAAGTCGTGCGCTTTGAGTCGCCCTCTGCCGTCGTGCTGGATCGCACCGTGTTCTTTGCACGCTCCGGCGGACAGCAGGGAGACCGAGGAACGCTCGTGCGCCAATCCACCAAGGGGGCAGCAGCGGACAAAAAAACGGACAAGAAGACGGGCAAGGACGAGCTCGCGTCCTTTGCCGTCACCGATTGCCTTTACGCGCCTGATCGCAACATCCTCCATGTGTTGGAAGCTCCCCCTGACGATGCCTTGACGGAGGGCGAGACGCTGGAAGGCAACCTCGACTGGCAACGACGTTACGCCATGATGCGTCTGCATACCGCTTTACATCTGTTATGCTCGCTCGTGCCGCACGGAGTTAGCGGCGGCAACATCGCACCCGAAAAAGCAAGGCTGGATTTCGACTGCAGCGTTGATGCCAACGGAAACCCCGACGGAAATCCTTTGGACAAACAAGCGTTGCAACAAGAACTCGACCGACTCGTTAGGGACGACCGTCCTGTGAGCGAGCGCTGGATCGACGAGCAAGAGCTGACGAACAATCCGCAGCTGGTGCGCACGCTCGCCGTCCAACCCCCGAAGGGCGAGGGGCGCGTGCGACTGGTTTCGATCGAAGATTGCGACTTGCAACCCTGCGGCGGCACGCATGTGCGCAGCACCGCCGAGGTTGGAGACATTTTGGTCGGTAAAATCGAAAACAAGGGCAAACACAACCGCCGTATCACGCTACGTCTCGCGGACAGTCTCGCGGACAGCCTCGCGGACAGCGGTGAAATACCAACGACTTCAACCACAGCAGCAACATAGGATACCTTGCGATGCCTTCTTCTTCTTACTACTCCCCTTCCTTGACCTCGAAATCCTCACCTGACCAGGCGTCTTGGGGGCTTGCGACGAAGCTTGCCGAGCTCGGACGCGATCCTTGGGGGCACGCGGGCTATGTCAACATGCCGACCTATCGCGGCTCGACGATCCTTTTTCCCGACTTGGCGACCTTGGACGGCAGGAAGCCCGCGCCGCTGCGCTACGGACTGCACAGTTCTCCTTTGCACGAAGCCATGAAACAGACGCTCTGCGAGCTGGAGGGAGGAGCTGGGTGCATCCTCGTTTCGTCAGGGTTGGAAGCCGTCACCCTGCCCCTTCTTGCCCTGCTGCAGCAGGGAGATCGCCTGCTCGTCACCGACGGCGCATACGATCCGACGCTCGATTTCGCCGAACACTTCCTGCCCAGGCTCGGTATCCAAACACAGCGCTACGATCCGACCGACACCGCCGCCTTGCAAAAAATCCTTGAGACGCACAGCGACTGCAAAGCCATCCTGATCGAATCACCTTCATCGCAAACTTTCGAACTGACCGACATTCCTGCCGTCGTCGCGCTTGCCAAGAAGCACGATGTGACGACGATCGCCGACAACTCCTGGGGCGCGGGCATCGCCATCCGACCGCTGGAGATGGGGGTGGATATCGTCGTGCAATCTGGCACGAAGTACGTGTGCGGACATTCGGACACCCTTATGGGCTTTTGCGTCGCCAACGACGAAAAGATCCTGCGCCAGCTCGGACAAGCGCGTGCCTTCATCGGCATCTACAACGCACCCGACGAGATCGCGCTCTGTCTCAGAGGGGTGCGCTCGCTGCCCGTGCGCTACGAGGCGCATCGCACAGCCGCCTTGCGCGTTTGCGACTTTTTACAAGAACAGCGCGAAGTATCCGAGATTCTCCACCCCGCACTCGCCTCGCACCCGCAGCGTGCCTTGTGGCAGCGCGATTATGCGAGCTCTTGCGGATTGTTCTCCTTTATGATGGAGAAGAAGGGGGAAGGCAAAGAAGCGCGAGAGATTTTAGCGCGCTTCACCGACGAGTTGCGACTGTTCGGCATGGGCTACAGCTGGGGCGGTTTCAAGAGCCTGATCTTGCCTGCCGAAGAGCAAGGGCTGGGCAGGAAGTTGCTGCCCGATGTTCCGAACGACCGTTGGCTTTTGCGCGTGCATGTCGGGCTGGAGGACACGGCGGACCTTGTCCAAGACCTCGACGATGCCTTCCGACGCTACCGATCCGCCGCCTAGTAACGCTTCGCCCCGCCTGTGGGCGTCCTTGCGGTTCGACGCGCGCGGGCTTGTTCCTGCGATCGCCTTTTGCCACAAAAGGAAATGCGTCCTGATGCAGGCGTGGATGAACCGCGAGGCGATCGAGCGCACGCTGGCAACCCGAAAGATCACCTACTATTCGCGTTCGCGACAACAGCTTTGGCGCAAGGGGGAGACCTCGGGCAACGAGCAGCGACTGGTCGAGATGCGCCTCGATTGCGACGGAGACTGCCTGCTGCTGTTCGTCGAGCAACGCGGGGTTGCCTGTCATACGGGAAAATCTTCTTGCTTCTATCGAAGGGTCGAGGCGGGCAACAATCCTGAAGACCCCACCGAGCTTGCGGAGGCGACGCTCGTGGAGGTGTTGTGACCTTTTTGCGTCGCTTTCTTGCAGGCTTTTGTCTCCGAGCTTGTCGCAGTCTCCTTGTCTTCTTCCTTGTCCGCTTCCTTGTCATCTTGCTTGTCCTGTTGTGGACGAGCTTGCCCTTGCGTGCACTCGACGCACCGAGCGCATCGAAGAAAGGAGTAAAGGAAGGAACAATTGTTTTTTTGGCGGCAAGCTTGCAACCCGTGCTGCTCGACATCGAGAAACGACACGGGCTTTCGCTGAAGCTGGTACCTGCCTCCAGCGGACTGCTCGCGCGACAGATCGCCGCGGGCGCGCCTGCCGACCTCTACCTCACCGCCGACACGAAATGGACAACGTGGCTCCGCCGCCGCCATGTTCGTCTGCTTGCCTCCAAAACCTTTCTTTCCAACAGGCTCGCGCTCGTCGAGCCGCGGGCGGTTTCGACGGCAAGCCACGAGGAAAAAATCTTGAGCGCAGCCGAGACACGCGCGCGCCTTGTTTCCGCAACACGCATCGCCATCGGCGACCCCAGCCATGTTCCCGTCGGGCTGTATGCACAACAGGTTTTGGTTTCGCTTTCGCTCGACAAACCCGCGTTCCTTGCCAAGCTCGTTCCCCTCGTCAACACGCGCGCGACCGTGTTGCATGTCGAGCGGGGTGAAGTGCCGCTGGGCATCGTCTATCGTAGCGACGCGCTTTGGGCGAAACGAGCCCAATCCCAATTGCGCGCCGAGTGCACCTCGAAGTGTGCGAAGATGCGCATCGTGGGCTACCTGCCCTCCGACCTTCACGCTCCGATCGCCTACGACATGCTTCTTTTGAGCGAGAAGGGACGCGGGCTCTATGCGTTTCTATCCGACGCGGCTGCGCGCGAAGATTTTTTCCGTTTCGGCTTCGCGCCCCTGTGACGCTGTTGAATCCCTACGAGTGGCAAGTTTTGCGGTTGAGCCTTTGGGTTGCTACCTTTGCCTGCCTCGTCTTTCTACCGCTGGCGTGCCTTTGGGTAGCGCTGTACGATCGCTGTCGCTTTTGGGGACGCGGCGCGCTAGACCTTCTGTTCCACCTACCGCTAGTGTTGCCGCCCGTGGTGATAGGGTATCTGTTGCTTTTCGCGCTCGGCAAGCAAGGAATTCTAGGCGCGATCCTCTATCGCTGCTGTGACATCGCCTTCGCCTTCACTTGGAAGGCTGCGGCACTTGCCTCCGGCGTCATGGCATTTCCTCTGATGATCCGCGCCTTGCGCGCCTCGCTGGAGAGCATCGATCGCAAGCTGGAGCCCGCCGCGCGCACGCTGGGCGCTTCGCGTCTGCAAGCGTTTTTTTCGATCACCTTCGTGCAAATTCTACCCGGATTCTCGACGGCACTGCTGCTGGGCTTCGTGCGCGCCTTCGGTGAGTTCGGCGCGACCATCACCTTTGCCGGCAGTATTCCCGGCGCGACGCGTACCTTGCCGCTCGCCATCTACAACGCGACTCTGATCCCCGGCGCGGAACATGAGGCTGCTCGTCTTTCGCTGATCGCCTGCGTTGCTGCCGTCGCTGCCATTCTCGCCTCCCAAATGCTCACCAGAACGAAGGGCTGACGACACCTGCCATGCTAACCTTCGACCTGACGCGCAACCTGCCGCAGCATCGTTTGCGTTTTTGTGCGCGCTTGCCGAACGAGCCCACAACGAGTGTTCTGTGCGGCGCGAACGGCAGCGGCAAGAGTTTGTTGCTGTCGATGCTCGCCGGCGTCGAGCAACCCGACCGCGGCGAGATCGCCTTCGACGGTCGGCTGTTCTTCGACGCACGACGCAACTTGCCTCCTGAACGCAGGCGTATCGGCTACGCCTTTCAAGAAGCGCGTCTTTTTTCCCACATGTCGGTTGCGAAAAACCTCGACTACGCGCGGCGCATGCGAAAAGCTTCGCCGCGCGACAACAAAGAGCGCGACGCCGTCATCGACGCCTTCGCCCTCGCGCCTCTGCTCGCGCGCTCGCCCTCGCGCCTTTCGGGTGGCGAGCAGCAGCGTGTCGCGTTGGCGCGCACTTTGCTTTCCGATCCGCTGCTGCTGCTACTGGACGAACCCCTTTCGTCGCTGGATCGTCGGCACCGCAGGAAGGTGCTGGAATTTCTTCACGCTTGGCTGAGGGAAAAGAATCTCCCTTGCCTCTATGTGAGCCACGAGATCGAAGAGGTCGCCTGTCTGGCGACGCACGCGCTCGTGGTGGCGCTCGTGACGGCGACAGAGCGCGACGACGACGACGAGAATAGGCTCGATGGGATCGACAGGCTCGACAGGATCGATAGCCTCGCACGCTCCGAGATCGCTTCCTCTTCTCCCATCGAGATCGCAACGACCGCCCTTGAGACGAGCCGACAGACGGGCGCAAGCCCAACAGCCGTCGTGCCTGTCGTCGTGCAAGAACAACGCGCCTTGGACGGCTTGTGGAGGGTCGCCTTTGTGGACAACCCCGATATAAGTTTTCACCTCTCGACGCACAAGGGTGCGCCGCCGACCTTGTTGGACGCGCACGCAGGCACGACGCACGCGCGCATTCGTGCCGAAGACATCCTGCTTACCGAACACGACGACAGGCACGGGCTAGTGGTCGAGCTTCTTGCGTTCGCAGAAGCGCACGACGGATCGCACACGGCTCAAATTATCTGTGCAAACCAACGCCTGCTCATGCACCTCTCGCCGACACAGGCGCAGAGCCTCCGACAAGCGAGAACAAAAAACTGCCGCGTGCGAATCAGAAAAGCACAAGGCGGCATCCTTTAGCGTGCTACAATGCAGGTGTCCCGCGCTGATTCTTTCTTCTTCATTCGTCCTTCTTCCTCCGATTCTTTTTTCAATGCCTCGCTTTCTTGTCCGTGTTTGGCGCGAGTATTTGCGCTCGATCTTCTTGGCGGTCCTCCTGGTTATTGTGTTCCGCAGCCTGGTCTGGGAGCCCTTCCGCATTCCGTCCGGCTCGATGGAGCCCAACCTGTTGGTCGGCGACTTTATCTTTGTCTCGAAGTCGCGCTACGGCTACGGACCTTTTTCAATTCCTTTCCTCTCGCAATTCGTTCGCCACGACAGCGCACGCATGTTCAGCACACCGCCGCGACGTGGCGACATGGCCGTCTTCCGCCGTCCGAACAATCCCAAGGACATTTTGGTGAAGCGCATCGTCGGACTGCCCGGAGACCGCGTTCGCGTTGTGCGCGGGTTGTTGGAGATCAACGGCAAAACTGTCCGACGCGCGAGGCTCGTGCCGCCCATGTACGAAGAGACGCTGCCCAACCAAGTGCGTTATCCGATCTTGGAGAACGGCGGCGACGGGGCTTTGCTCGACAACACGGAGCTGTTTCGTATCCCTGCGCGCCATTACTTTGTGATGGGCGACAATCGCGACAACTCTCTCGACAGCCGTCTGTTGGAAGAGGTGGGCTATGTGCCTGAGAGTCATCTTGTGGGTCCTGTGGTTCGCGTATGGTTTTCGCTGAAGCGCGAGGGCTTTTTTCCGTTCAACATCCGTTGGAACAGAATCCTGCGTCCGATCACCGAGATCGAGGCGCGAACGATCCGAGAGCATGAGTGATGAACAACAGGCAGATCGCCCTCCCGCGCGCTTTGAAGCAACATGGGACGCGCTGGAGACGCGGGTGGGCTATCGCTTTCGAGACCGCGGTTTGTTGAAGGTTGCCCTCACGCACAAGAGCGCCGGGGCGCACCAAAACTACGAGCGCATGGAATTTTTGGGGGATCGTCTTCTGGGCTACATCGTTGCGGAGACGCTGTATCGGCGTTTTCCGAACGACAACGAGGGCGAGTTGAGCAAGCGGCTTGCCGCGGCGGTGTCGCAAAAGCGCATCGCCGAGATCGCTCGCCGCTGGGAGGCAGGGCGCGCGGCGGTTGTGGCGCGCGAGGTGCGCAAGGAAGGATTCGTCGAGCGTCCCGGGTTGCTTGCCGACCTTTGCGAATCGGTGCTGGCTGCCGTCTATTTGGACGGCGGGATGCAAGCGTTGCGCCGTGTCGTCGAGACGCACTGGGGACAGGCGTTCAGCGACGAGGACGCCAAACAGGGAGACGAGCGTTCCTTGCTACAAGAATGGTGTCAGGCGCGCGCCTTGCCGTTGCCCGTCTACGCTTGCCGCGCCGAAGGACCTGATCACGAAAAAACCTTCTCCGCGAGCGTGTCGATCTCGACCTTGTCGCACGACACCTACAGCGCCGAAGCGATCGCTTCCAGCAAAAAGCTCGCCATGCAACAGGCGGCGGCGAAGCTTTTTGCCTGCATCCGCAAGCAAAAACTGTGAAACAACACTGCGGCATTGCAACCTTGCTCGGCGAGAGCAACGCCGGCAAGTCTTCGCTGCTGAACGCCTTTGCCCAAGCCGCGTTCGCCGAGGTGCATCGCAAGCGCAACATGACGCGCGAGGTCATGCGTGCCGTCATCACCATAGACCAGCGCCAGCTGGTGCTGGAGGACACGGCGGGGCTCAACGCTGAAGCACACGACACGATTGGCACAAGGCGCAAGGAGCGAGCGCTCGACGCTGCACGCCATGCCGATCTCGTCGTGTGGATCGTCGATGCAGCGCGCGGTGCGAGGGCTGTCCAAGCCTT
>JABAAA010000001.1:0-13159 GCA_014239005.1 Alphaproteobacteria bacterium
TCCTGGCTCACGACAGCCGTCACCCTGCGACGATGCCGCGACGCAGCGCTCAACCTCAAGTGGGCGTTGGGCTTGCTGATACCCCTATGGCTCACCCAAATCGCAACCCTCCCGTTTGTTGCCCTGCCCCTAAAACAACAGATGTTTACAGCCCAAGCGTCTTTTCTACAATCGATACAAAATATTGGCTTGCACAACGCCGCTCCGCTGTTGGACGGCATCGTTTCGCTATTGCTTGTCTTTTTCGCCGTCGCTTCCATCATCTTCGGATGCCTCAACAGCAAAGAAAAACCTTGCCTGAAGCCCTCAACACGCTAGACTTGCACCGATTCCCTCATCGCATCAAATGCAAATTTCCCTCAATTGCCCTCAATTTCCTAAGGAGACATCCATCATGTCCGTTCGATTCCTTCCCCCATTGCTAACAAGCGCGCTAATCGCAGCCAGCTTGTTGCTCGTCCCGCTACCCGCACAAGCGAAAGAAATTCTTATCAAGTTCAGCCATGTCACCTCGACGAAAGGACATCCCAAAGGCGAAGCTGCCGCCCTGTTCGCCAAGCGCGTGAACAAAGAGCTGAAAGGCAAAGTGCGCGTCGAAGTTTTTCCTAACGGTCAGCTCTACAACGACAACAAAGTGCTGGAAGCGCTGCTGCTCGGCAATGTGCAGATGGCAGCCCCCTCGCTCTCGAAGTTCGAGCAATACACGCTAAAGTACCGCATCTTCGACCTGCCCTTCGTCTTCAAAGACATCGATGCCGTCAACAAGTTCCAACAATCGCCCAAAGGCAAAGAGATGTTGCGCGCCATGCAAGACAAAGGCTTGCTGGGACTGGGCTATTGGCACAACGGGTTGAAACAGCTTTCCGCGAACAAACCCCTTCTCTTGCCGAAGGACGCGAAAGGACTGAAGTTCCGCATCCAAACCTCCGATGTGCTGAAAGCGCAGTTCCAAGCGCTGAAAGCCTCGCCGCAAAAGATGGCGTTCGCCGAAGTCTACGGCGCCTTGCAGACAGGGGTTGTCGACGGGCAAGAGAACACTTGGTCGAACATCTACACGAAGAAATTCTTCGAAGTGCAAGACGGCATCACCGAATCAAACCACGGCATTCTCGACTATCTGGTGGTGACCTCCTCCTCCTTTTGGAACGGCTTGCCCGCAGACATCCGCAAAGATCTGACGCGCATTCTCGATGAGGTGACGCAGGAACGCAACGCGATCGCACGCGAGATCAACCTGAAAAACCGCGCCAAAATCGTTAAAAGCGGGACGGAAGTACGAACCCTCTCCCCCTCGCAACGCAAGGCGTGGGTCAAAGCGATGCGTCCCGTGTGGAAGCAGTTCCGAGGCGACATCGGCAAAGACATCATGAAGGCAGCACTTTCCGCCAACAAATGAACAACCCGCTCCCTCTCGTCGCCCAGGTGGTCACCCGGGTGGCGAGAGCAGCAGCGTGGCTCGAAGAGAGCCTGCTCGCCATCCTGCTTGCAGGCATGACGGGGGTCGCCTTCGCCAATGTCGTCGCGCGGAGGCTCTTCGCAAGCTCCTTTCCTTGGGCGCTGGAGCTGACGCTCAACCTGTTCCTCTACCTCGTGCTGATGGGCATGGCCTACGGCTTGCGCCGAGGCTTGCACGCTAGCGTCGACGTCTTGGTCGTCCGACTCGCACCGCGCGCAGCAAGGCTGTGCTTCGTGCTGGCAAGCTTGTGCGTCGTCGTCTATGCGCTCGTGCTTTCGAACGCGGGCTTCCAAATCGCTCACCTGTTTTGGTCGAACCCCGCGTTGCGCAGCATTGGCTCCGAAGAGATCGGCATCCCGCACTGGCTGACTTACGGCGTGTTGGGCTTCTCGTTCGCCTATTTCGGCATCACGGCGATCGGCATCACGGTTGCAACCTTGCTCGGCAAGCGAGCGACCCCTCCGAACAAACATGCCTGAGGCTTTGCAAAGCCTTCTCGCCGCGAACGCGGGAGGGGTTTTGCTGTTGCTGGTCTTCGTGCTGTTGGCGCTGCGCGTGCCGATCGGGGTTGCGTTGGGGTTGCCAAGCCTTGTCGTGATCTTTGTCGTCACCGATAGCGTCTCGGGGTTGGCGACGGCGGTGGTGGGAGCGATGAACGACAAATTTTTGCTGACGGCGATTCCGTTCTTCATTCTCTCCAGCGTTTTTTTGGCGGGCGGCGGTGTTGCCGAGCGGATCGTGCGCTTCGCCGTGTCTGCGGTGGGTCATCTTCGCGGCGGTCTTGCGAGCGCGGGCGTGTTCGCCTGCATGCTTTTCGCCGCGCTTTCGGGCTCGTCTCCTGCGACGGTGGCAGCGATCGGACCGATGGCGCTGAAGGGCATGGAACGTGCGCGTTATCCGAAGCGTCTTGCCGTGGGAGTGATCTCGACGGCAGGAACGCTGGGCATCCTGATTCCGCCATCGATCGTGATGGTCGTCTATGCAGCGGCGACGAACGAATCGGTGGGCAGACTGTTCCTCGCCGGCATCGTGCCGGGACTGATAGCAGGAATTTTGCTGATGCTGGGCGTACGCGTTGCGGTACGCAACCTGCGCATCCAGCCCTCTGCCAAGGCGGGCTGGCGAGTTGTTCTCGACAACGCAGGCACGGCGGCGTTCGGGTTGTTGCTGATCGTGCTGATTTTGACGGGGATCTACGCCGGGTGGTTTACGCCGACCGAAGCCGCCGCCTTTGCTGCTGTCTATGGGTTTGTCGTTGCCAGCTGCGTGTATCGCGGGATGGGCTTTCTGCGCGGCGTGCCTTGGCGAAGGGGAGGCGAATCTCTTTCTCGTGCGGGTTTGCGCGCCTTTTGGCAAGTGCCTTTCGCTGCCACTTGCGGCTGGGTTCACCGTGATTCGCGGCAAGCTTTGATCGAGGCGGTGCGCGTCTCGTTGATGCTGATGTTCATCATTTTCAACGCGCTGATGTTCAGTCATGTTCTGACGGAGTTGCAGCTGCCGCAGCGTTTGGCGGAGGGGATCGTTGCAACCTCGATGCCGCCGTGGCTTTTCTTGCTGTGCGTCAACGCGCTGCTGCTGATCGGCGGACAATTCATGGAGCCGAGCGGTCTTTTGCTGATCGTCGCCCCGATTGTCCACCCCATCGCCTTGAGCTTGGGGATCGATCCGATTCATTT
The DNA here is from genome assembly GCA_014239005.1 of Alphaproteobacteria bacterium. Classification (GTDB taxonomy): domain Bacteria; phylum Pseudomonadota; class Alphaproteobacteria; order JABAAW01; family JABAAW01; genus JABAAW01. The sequence continues at coordinate 3,133 of JABAAA010000001.1, forward strand.
GGGGATCGTGATGGTCGTGAATATGGAAATCGGCATGATCACGCCGCCGGTGGGACTGAACCTTTTTGTCGCCTCCAGCATCGCCTCCATGTCGTTGCTGGCGGTGGTGCGCGCCGTGTTGCCGTGGATGCTGTGGTTGCTGGGCTTTCTGCTGGTGGTGACCTACCTGCCGTTCCTGTCGACGATGCTGCCGGATGCGCTCTACGGCGTAGCGGTGCGATGATCGCAGATCAAAATCTGATATTGGGCTGCTTAGATGCGATGGAGTGACGAGGAGCGGCGAGGGAGTGGCGACGCTTTCGACCTTTCTTGAGAGGTTGTTGCAAAAGGATGCCCCTGCTCATGATTTCATGCTAGGTTGTGGTTAATGGAGATCGGCATCTTACAGACAGGGCAGTCCCCGCTCGTGTTACGACAAGAGCATGGCGACTTCGTCGACATGTTCCAAGACTTGTTCCGCCCGCAAGCTTTCACCTTCCGCCGCTACGCGGTGTGCGAGATGGAGTTTCCGACCCGCGTCAGCGACGCCGACGGGTGGCTTGTGACGGGTTCGAAGTGCGGTGTCTACGAGGATCACGCTTGGATTCCGCCTTTGGAAGAGTTTTTGCGCAACGCCTATCGAGCAGGGGTGCGCGTTGTCGGGATCTGTTTTGGACATCAGATTTTTGCGCAAGCGATGGGCGGCAAGGTAGAAAAGTTTCAGGGGGGATGGCAAGTGGGCATGAAGAGCTACGACTTCACCGAGCTGCGCACGAGCAATCTGACGCAGAACAACTGCGTGCCGGCGTGGCATCAAGACCAAATCGTCTCGAAACCCGATCGAGCCAAAATTTTGGGACACTCCCCACACTGCCAGTACGCGGTGCTGGGCTACGAAGACCGCGCGCTTACTTTCCAGCCGCACCCCGAGTTCACGAAGCCCTTCATGAAAGACTTGATCACGCTTCGCAAAGACATCTTGGACGCAGCCCTGATCGAACAGGCGCAAGAAAGCTTGACGCACCACAACGACGGGCTCGCCGTCGCCCAACACATCGCCGCCTTCTACCGCCAAGCGCTTTAACTAAAGCCCTTTAACCCAAGCCCGATACAGCTCCATCACCGAGATTCCTCAAGCAATGCGCGAAGGTGTTTTTTTGTCGTTGAGGCTTGCCAAGCCTTTCCGATTCGTCTAGGCTTCGGTCATGTCCTCTCCGTCTCCCCATTTCGTCTCCTTCGAGCATGTGCAGAAATCGTACGACGGGGAGACACTTGTCGTCGAAGATTTCGATCTGGCGATCGAACGTGGCGAGTTTCTGACCCTTTTAGGTCCCTCCGGTTCCGGCAAGACGACCTGCCTGTTGATGCTTGCCGGCTTCGAAACTCCCAGCGCAGGGCAGATTCGCCTTGACGGCAAGGTGCTGGACAACATTCCACCGCATCAACGCGACATCGGACTTGTTTTCCAAAACTACGCGCTGTTCCCCCACATGACTGTCGCCGAAAACCTCGCCTTCCCGCTGAAAGTGCGCAAGCTCGACAAGGCTACCATTGCACAAAAGGTTGGCGACGCGCTCGCCATGGTGCGCTTGCAAGGCTTTGAACATCGCAGACCGGGACAGCTTTCAGGCGGACAGCAGCAACGCGTCGCGGTGGCGCGTGCGCTGATCTTCGATCCCAAGATTCTTCTGATGGACGAACCCCTTTCGGCGCTCGACAAGAACCTGCGCGACCAAATGCAGATCGAAATTCGCGAGTTGCATCGCACACTCGGCATCACCGTCGTCTATGTGACGCACGACCAGTCAGAAGCCATGACGATGTCGTCGCGCATCGTCGTGTTCGACGAGGGGACTGTCCAACAGGTTGCCGTGCCGAGCGAGCTCTACGAAAAACCCCAAAACGCCTTCGTTGCCCAGTTCGTCGGCGAGAACAACTGTTTGCAAGGAACCGTCGAAAGGACGCAAGGCAAGACCTGCTCCGTGCGCCTCACTTCAGGGGAAAACATCGAGGCTGAAAATGTGGACAACAACGCGAAAGGCAAACATGTTTTGGTCTCGTTGCGTCCCGAACGCGTGCGCTTGGCAGCCAACAGCGCCGATCTGAAGCACTGCCAGAACAAGGTTCAAGGAAAGCTCCAAGAGAAGATTTTCCTAGGAGATCACATGCGCGCCAGGTTTTTTGCTTGCGACAAAGAAGGCTTTGTTGTAAACCTTCCCAACAAAGAGGGTATCGAGCATGTCAAAGTTGCGAAAGAAGGACAGGACATGGCGATAGGCTGGAGGACCGAAGATTGTCGGGCATTGGGCTTGCCAAAGCCCGCTTGACGGTTCTGTTCGTGCCTCTATTCGTGCCTATGGTCTGCTGTAAATTATCCTCATTTTGTAGAAGAAACCACTTTACCATCACTATCAATCAAGGAGAAAATCCTATGTCACGCAACCTTTTTGTAGCTCTCGCCGCCGTTCTAGCCTTGGGCTTGAGCGCTTGCAAAGACGACAAAGCCAGCATGGAAGCGAAGCCTGCCGAGCTCGTGGTCGTCTCTTGGGGCGGCGCCTACTCGGCGAGCCAGCAGAGTGCCTACCATACTCCCTACATGGAGAAATATCCGCAAGTGACGATCGTCAACGACGACTCGTCGAACGAAGCCGTGCCGAAGCTGCGCGCGATGAACGAAGCGGGCAATGTCACTTGGGACCTTGTCGATGTTGTCGCTGCCGATGCGATTCGCGCCTGCGACGACGGACTGGCCTTGGAGATCGATGTCGACGACACTTTAGCCAAAGCGCCCGACGGCACGAAAGCCAGCGCCGACTTCGGCGATTTGCTGGTCTCACCGTGTTTCATCCCGCAGATCGTCTATTCGACGACCTTCGGCTATCGCACCGATCTGGTGAAAGAACCCATGACCGATCTGTGTGATATCTTCGACTTGGCGAGGTTTCCCGGCAAACGTTCGTTGGAAAAACAACCGATCAACAACTTGGAATGGGCGCTCCTGTGCGACGGCGTCGATGCTGACGACATCTACAATGTTCTGGGAACGAAAGAAGGTGTCGAGCGCGCCTTGAAAAAGTTGGATACGATCAAATCAGAAATCATCTGGTGGTCGAAAGGTGCGGAAACGCCGCAACGTTTGGCGGACGGCGAGGTTGTCGCGGGCTCCACCTACAACGGAAGGCTGTTCTCGCTGATCGAAGAGAAGAAGCAACCCGTCGCCATGCTATGGGACTGGCAGATCTTCGACCTCGACGGCTGGATCGTTCCGAAAGGCATCTCCGACGAGCAGCTGGAGGCGGTTAAGCACTACTTGTACTTTGCCACCGACACACAGCGCCTTGCCGATCAGGCGAAGTACATCTCCTACGGTCCTGCGCGATCCTCTTCGGCACCCTTGGTCGGAAAGCATGCAGATCTGGGCATCGATATGGCGCCCCACATGCCGACCGATCCGAACAACGCGAAGAATGTGTTGCTCTTCAACTTCGATTTTTGGGGTGACAAGCGCGACGAAATCGACGAACAGTTCCAAGCATGGCTCTCTAGGTAGAGACCCGTAAGCTTGGCTGTTGAACGTACGCCCTCGCCGCACGGCGTAACCTCTCGGGGTTGCGCTAGCGCGGCGGGGGCGTCGTTTTTTTTGTCGCAACCGAACCCAACAATCGCCACACAACAGAGCCTCCCTCAGAGCCTCCCATAACCCCCATAGCCCCCTCGGGATTCTATGTCCTCCACCACCACTTTTCAATTGCTGACCGCCGACGGGCGCGCGCTGAAGGCGGTGCTGAAGAAGCACAAGGCGCGACGAAAGCGCAAGGCGTTCTTGTTGGTGACACCGCTGTTGGCGTTTGTCATCGTCGGATTTTGCCTTCCGATTTTGGACATGCTACGGCGTTCGACGAACAACCACATTGTCGAAAAGACCCTGCCTCGCACGGTTCTCGCCTTGAAAGAATGGGATGCCGGCGGCACGACGTTGCCAAACGAGCCGGCTTTCGCGTCCTTGGCGCAAGATTTGGTGATAGCACAACATCATCGCCGAGCGACGCAGTTGGGACAAAGGCTCAACTACGAGTTTTCGGGACTGGCGAGCCTGTTTCGCCGTAGCGGTCGTCACATGGAGGAATTGGTGAATGAAGTTCGCTCGACGCGGGGTTCTTACAAGGAGACTTTGATCGCCTTCGACGCGCGGTGGGGCGAGACGGATTCGTGGCGTGTGTTGAAACGTTTTTCCGATACGCTTGTTGCCGACTACTACTGGGCGGCGCTGGACATGCGACGCGACTTGCGATCGAACGAGGTTTCCCTTCGTCCTTCGAAGGAGCGCATTTATCTGCGGCTTTTCGGACGTACGGTGGTGATCAGTTTGGGGATCACGCTAGCGACCTTGTTGCTGGGCTTTCCGCTGGCGCTGTGGATTGCACGCTTGCCTTCCGGTCAAGGCAACCTTCTTTTGGTGATGGTGCTGTTGCCCTTTTGGACTTCCTTGTTGGTACGCACCACCTCGTGGATCGTCTTGTTGCAACAGCAGGGTGTGATCAACGATCTGCTGGTCGCGGTCGGCATCCTCTCGGAGGAGGGGCGTCTGCGCATGATCTACAACACGACGGGCACTGTCATTGCCATGACTCACATTCTTTTGCCCTTCATGGTCTTGCCGCTGTACAGCGTGATGAAGACGATTTCCCCTTCGTACATGCGTGCTGCCGTCTCTTTGGGGGCGCATCCCATTTCTGCTTTTTGGAAGGTGTATTTTCCCAGCACCGTCCCTGGCATCGGCGCGGGAGCGATCATGGTTTTTATTCTTTCGATTGGCTATTACATCACGCCTGAGTTGGTGGGAGGCAGGACGGGTGTTTTCATCAGCAATCGCATTGCCTATCACATTTCTTCTTCGTTGAACTGGGGGTTGGCGGCAGCGTTGGGAGTTGCTTTGCTGGGCTTCGTGATTGCCATCTACTGGCTGTACGACAAGATTGTCGGGATCGACAACATCCGTCTAGGGTAATGGTCTAGAGTAGCGAGAACATGGCTTTTTTTCCTCCCCATCTTTCTTTGATCGAGCGTAGCTGGTATGTGGGGTTTCGATTGATCTGTGTTTCGGTGTTGATCTTTTTGCTGGTACCGATTTTGGTGATCGTGCCGCTTTCGTTCAACGCCTTGCCGTATTTCACCTTCACGCCGGAGATGCTGGCTTTTGATCCGAAGGGTTATTCGTTGCAGTGGTATCGCGAGTTTTTCACCGATCCGAATTGGCAGGGTGCGGTACGCAATTCTGTGTTCATTGCTTTGTGTTCCACTTTTATTGCGATGGCGTTGGGGACATTGGCGGCGTTGGGGTTGTCGCATGCGGACATGCCGGCGCGTTCTCTGGTGATGGGGTTGTTGATTTCGCCGATGATTGTTCCTCTCATCATTTCTGCGGTCGGCATGTTTTTCTTTTATTCTAGACTTGGGTTGCAGGGGACGCATCTTGCGGTGATTTTGGCGCATGCTGCGTTGGGGACGCCTTTTGTGGTGATTACGGTGACCGCGACATTGGTCGGTTTTGATTTGACTTTGTTGCGGGCTGCGGCGAGTTTGGGAGCGACGCCGACGCGTGCTTTTTTCAAGGTGACCTTGCCGATAATTTTTCCAGGCGTGATGTCGGGAGCGTTGTTTGCGTTTATCACTTCGTTTGACGAGGTTGTGGTCGTGTTGTTTGTGGGATCGTTTCGTCAGCGCACGATTCCGTGGAAGATGTTTTCAGGGATACGCGAGCATATCAGTCCGACGATTTTGGCGGTGGCGACATGTTTGATTCTCGTATCGATCTTGTTGTTGGTGTCGTTGGAGTTGTTGCGGAGACGGAGCGAGAGAATGAGAGGAATTAGTAGACATTGACACAATATCCAAAAGTATCTTTTAACGTATCTTCGGGTATTTTATCTTTGTTCTCTTGTCTTTATTCTCTTGTCTTTATTTTCTTGTTTTAGTTTTCTTGTTTTAGTTTTTTGACTTTGTTTTTAACCTTCTTTGTAGAGTTTCAGCGTTTCTGTTGCGCGAGCGTGTGCTATTAAAAAGCACAAGCGCGAGCGCGACACATCTTTTTTATAACAAAAAAATCCATCTCTTGTTCGCAGTATCTTGTGTTTCAATCAACATACATAAAATTCATAAGTTCAGTATATTTTCGTATCGGATATACTTTATGATTATCGCAAGACATGGTTAACACCTTTCAAAAACAGCGATGCGATTGCTGTTCGTGCCTTTCTCGTTGTTCTTAACCCCCCAGCAATTCGCCGTCTTCGTAAACGATTGCTGGTTAATAAAAGTCTTCGCATGCACAAAAGGCAATCCCGCAACGACATCCATCACCTCCTCTTCCAGCAACACGCTACCTCCACGCACCTCCCCCACCTCGAAGGCAACATGCCCTCCCGAACGCACGACGCGCGCAAATTCTACAAAAGTGTCGCGCACAAAAGAACGCCACCGCTCCAGCGACGCATGGACATCGCACGCCATCGCCTCCGTCTTTAAGTCGGCAAACCACAACCTGAGCCAGTTGTCCTTCTTGTAATCGACCGTATTCAAAAACGGCGGCGAGGTGACCACCAAGTCGACGCTGTTCTTTTTGAGATAGGACAGCTTCTGCGAAGGACAAACCGCAAGCTTCACATCCCTCGCTTGCAGAGAAGGCACGCCATCGCGTAGCAGACTTTTTGATTTTTTGAGAATTAACGCTGCCACATCACGCCAAAGCGGTTTTTGCCCGTGCTTCGCATTGAGCCTCCGCTGCGTCTGCAACGAGACCGCTTGATTCGGCGGCATGGTACGCACCGAAAAAAATCCCGACGAATGCCCCGTCAAACGGTTCAATGCCACCATGCGAATCCAGTCGTCCACCCCGTCGAACGCCCCACTTTCTTCGCGCTCGCAAAACCACGCCTTGAGCGCGACCAACCGCTCCAACACCTTCGGATGAAAAAACACCAACAAGTCGCGCTCCAAAGTTTCCGAATCTATCTCCGAATCTTTTGAGGCGCGACAACAAGCCCCCCCCTGTTCGATCGTGCGCAGCCGCTCTTCGATCGCCTCCAGAGACGGCGGCAGCAGACGCGGGCGCAACAGCATCAAACACAGAGGATTGCCGTCGCTCGCCGCCACTCTCCGTCCCATCAAGGCCGCTTGCAACGCCGTCGTGCCGCGTCCAGAAAACGGATCCAACACGCGATCGGCAGGGCGCGAATAACGCTCGATAAAGAACTTCGGCAACTGCGGTTTGAAACAGGCGCGATAGCTGATCTCGTGCAAGGCATGCCCCTGACGTTGCCTCGCCGTCCAAAACTCTCCCTCCTCCCGTCCTCCCTCCGCAAAGGCTCTACGCTCGACAATCTTCGTGCGCGAAGAAGAAAGGACGCGCTGTTCTTGCCGTCGCTCTGCTACCGTGTTCGTTATCGTCGCCATGGTTCTTTTTACACGGAGAGAATCAAGCGAACAAGCCATTTGGCACAATCCTTGCGTATTAGTCACCAGAGAAGAAACAACGAAGGTTGAAGGCAAGGCAGATGTCCTATTCCGACCTCCCAATCATCGATGCGCTGACGCGCAGCATGCACTACGGCACGCGCCGCAACCGCGTGCTGGCGCAAAACGTCGCCAATGTCGACACCCCCAACTACAAGGCGCGCGACCTTCAGACGATTCGCTTTCCCGAATCGTTGAGACGCGCACAAGGCGACAACCTGACGCGCACCGATTCGCGCCACTTCGCCTCCAGCGCCTTTCAAACGCCTGCGCCGATTCAAACGCTCGCCTTGACGAATGAGCGAACGATCTCCGGCAACACGGTGAACTTGGAAGAAAATTTGGTGAAGATCAACCAAAACGCCGCCGAACACAACCGCGCGATCAGTCTCTATCGCAAATACTTTCGCTTCGTCAACACCGCCACCGGTCGCGGCGGCGGACAACGATAGCCTCCCCATCCTTTCAGAGCGAGACCCCAGACAATGGATCCTTTGAACGCAGCACTGAGCGCCTCGGCTTCGGGGATGCGCGCGCAAGCCTTGCGCCTGCGCGTCGTCTCCGAGAACATGGCGAACCAAAACAACGCGGCGCTGGATCCCACGCAGGATCCTTATCGTCGCAAGACGATTCACTTCAAGAATGTCTTGGATCGCAATCTCGGCGTTGAGCTGGTCGAGGTGAGCCGCGTCGACAGCGACCCCACCCCCTTCCCCCTGCGCTACGAGCCCAACCATCCTGGCGCGGATGCCAACGGCTATGTGAAATACACGAATGTTCGCGGGTTGATCGAGATCGCCGACATGCGTCAAGCGAACCGCTCCTATCAGGCGCAGTTGAATGTTTTCAGTTTGACGCGTCAAATGCAATCGCGCACCAACGAGTTGCTGCGCTAATCCTGCTTTCTTTTCCCTCTGTTCCACGCTACACTACCTTGAGGAAACAATTGCCATGACTCCATCGATCGACGCGAAAGCTGCTTACTATGCAGCACTGAGTGCCCAAGCCGAGCGCCTTGGTGACAAGGCACATTTGCTTGCCGTCCCGCAGGATTCGCAAACGGGTTCGAGCTCTTTTGCAACCACGCTTGCGCAGTTGTTTGCGCAGGGAATCGCGACCCAGCAGCGAGCGGAGCAAGCGGGCTTGCAAGCGTTGCGAGGGGAGATCGATCAAACGACGTTGGTCACGGCGATCACGGATGCAGAGACGACGTTGAACACAGTGATGGCGGTGCGCGATCGGGTGTTGAGCGCCTATCAGGAGATTAGCCGCTTGCCGATCTGACCTTTCTCGGGCGATGAGGGAAAAAGTTTGCTCCCTTCTTGAATAAGTAACGGTAACGAGCTTTGTATTAACAAAAAGTGCTGTCCACGTATCGCGTGCTGACTCGCGGCAAGCGAGAGGGCTCGCGCCATTGTTGGTTACTCCGCCGCCTCCGGCAAGAGCGGCAACGTCGGAGCCTGCCCCTCACCCACAGGATGCGCCAAGCGTCCCAAAGTCTCCTTCGGCACCACCTGCCAAAAACGCGTCCGCTCCTTCTCCCAATCCTCCAACAAGCGCTGCGCATGCCCCGATCCCGTCTCGCGCACATGCGTCGCCAACAACTCGCGACAACGATCCTCCCAATAACCTTGCAAACGAAACAACTCGACATGCACACCATTGTAACGCGCAAGGAACCCATTCGCCTGCGTCTCCTCCCCCCCGCACGCGTCGTAGACATAAGCGATCCCGCCCGTCATGCCGGCAGCAAAGTTGTCGCCAACCTCGCCCAACACCAGCACCTCACCCCCCGTCATATACTCGCAACCGTTTGAGCCGCAACCCTCGACCACAGCATCCGCCCCCGAATTGCGCACCGCAAAACGCTCGCCCGCCCGCCCCGCCGCAAACAACCTTCCCCCCGTCGCCCCGTACAGGACCGTGTTGCCGACAATCGCGTTGCGCTCGCTCGCGCGCGTAGAAGAGTCCGAAGGACGCACGACGATCACGCCACCGCTCAACCCCTTGCCGACATAGTCGTTCGCATCCCCCTCGACCACCAAGCGCATGCCGGCAACCGCCCACGCGCCGAACGATTGCCCCGCCGTGCCGCGAAAGCGCAAACGCACATGCTCGGCAGCCAAGGGCTGCTTGATCTCGCGCACGATCCGCGACGCCAACCCCGCGCCGATCGTGCGATCGGTGTTGCGAATGGAATAACGCAAATCGACGGCAGAACCCTCGGCAAACAAAGGTGCTGCGTCGGCAAGAATGCGCTCGTCCAAAGGGCTGGCGACAGGACGCGGCTTCCCTTGCTTGCGCGTGCAATACATCGCCGCTCCCCCCGTATCGATGCGCGCCAAGAGCGCGTTCATGTCCAAGTCGTCGAGCGAATCGTCGCCGCGACTGATTTGGGTCAGATACTCGGTGTGTCCGATGATCTCTTCCAAATTGCGCGCACCCAAGCGCGCCAAGATCTCACGCACTTCTTCGGCGACAAAGGTCAGCAGGTTGATCACATGCTCAGGGTTGCCGGTGAAATGCTTGCGCAACG
>JABAAA010000001.1:13256-32772 GCA_014239005.1 Alphaproteobacteria bacterium
CCCGACCGGACAGGTGTTCGCATGGCATTGGCGCACCATGAGGCAACCCATCGCGACCAACAACGCCGTGCCGATGCCGAACTCTTCCGCGCCCAACAAGGCCGCGACGACGACATCGCGCCCCGTTTTGATTCCACCATCGACGCGCAAGCGCACCTGGTCTCGAAAGCCGTTGACGGACAAGACCTGATGCACCTCCGCCAAGCCGATCTCCCACGGCAAGCCCGCATACTTGATCGACGACTGCGGCGATGCACCTGTCCCGCCGCTATGCCCTGATACAAGGATGGTATCGGCGTGAGCCTTCGCGAGCCCCGCCGCGATCGTGCCTATTCCTGTACGCGCGACCAGCTTGACGCACACTTCGGCGCGCGGGTTGATCTGTTTCAGGTCGTAGATGAGTTGCGCAATATCTTCGATGGAATAGATGTCGTGATGCGGCGGCGGCGAGATGAGCGTCACGCCCGGCATGGAACGTCGCAAGGCTGCGATCTCGTCGGTCACCTTGTGTCCCGGCAGCTGCCCGCCTTCGCCGGGTTTCGCCCCTTGCGCCATTTTGATCTCGATCTCGGAACAATTGTTGAGATACTCCGCCGTGACCCCGAAGCGTCCTGAGGCGATCTGCTTGATCGCGCTGGACGCATTCTCGCCGCCGGCTCGACGCAAGTAACGACGCGCGTCTTCGCCGCCCTCGCCCGAATCAGACTTCGCGCCGATTCGGTTCATGGCAACGGCGAGCGTCTCGTGCGCCTCCGCCGAGAGCGCACCGTGCGAAATGCCCGGCGAGACCAAACGACGACGCAGACGGGTCACCGATTCGACCTCGTCCAAATCGACGGGACGGGCATGCTCGAACGAAAAGTCCAGCAGGTCGCGCAATGCTGTCGGCGCCTGCCCTCTCAGCCGAACGCAGTAGCGGTCGTACAACGCACGTTTGTCCTGACGCACCGCCTGCTGCAAGAGGTGGATTTCCTCGCCTTGCCACACGTGCGTTTGCGCGCTGCGACGAAAGCGATAGAAGCCTCCGATCGGCACGACGGGATCGTCGTGCTTAAAACCCTTGCGGTGTTGCGCCGCGGTGCGACGTTCGAGCCCGCTCAAGCCGATACCCGAAATGCGCGAGACCAATCCTGGGAAATACTCCGCCACCAACGCGCGCGAGAGTCCGATCGCCTCGAAGTTGCACGCGCCGCGATAGGAGCTGACGACGGCGATTCCCATCTTCGCCATGATTTTCAACAGCCCCGCGTCGATCGCGCGGCGATAGGCTTCGATCCGCTCGACCTGTCGTAGCAAGGGCTGGTCTTCGCAAGAATGTCGAACAGAATGTCGAACGGAACGTTGCCCGAAGATTTGACACAATGTGGCTTCTGCCAGCCACGGCGAGACGGTTGTCGCCCCCAGTCCGACGAGGACGGCAAAGGAGTGCACATCGAGGCACTGCGCTGTCTCGACATTCAACGAGGCGTAGCTGCGCAAACCCTGTCGTTGCAAATGCGTGTGCAACACGGAGACGCACAAGGCTGCAGGCAAAGCTGCGTTGTCCGCGTCGATGGCACGATCGGAGACGAAAAGGTTGCCGCGTCCTGCTCGCACGCCTTCCTCGGCTTGTCGGCACAAGCGTTCGATGGCGCGTTTCAATGCCTCGCCGTTTTTCACCTCTGCCACAGGAAAGGTTGCCGAAAACGTCGTGGCGGTTGCAGACAACTCGGAGGCGAGCGTGCTTGCCTCCCGCCCCGTGAGTATGGGCGAGGGCAGCTCGACGATGTGACGTTTCGTCGTGTCCGATGCCGCCAGGTCGGTAAAGTTTCCGATGCGCGTACTCAAATCCATGACGCGCTTCTCGCGAAGCGAATCAATAGGAGGATTGGTCACTTGCGAGAAGTCCTGACGGAAGAAGTGGTGGAGCGGACGCGCGTCTTCGGCGAGCACGGCGAGGGGCGAATCGTCTCCCATCGATCCCGTAGGTTCGACGCCGTTTTCTGCCATGGGCTTGAGAATGAGCTCGATCTCTTCAAAGGTCCACCCCAGCGCCACCTGACAACGTTTCAAGCGCGCGGGTTCGATTTTTTCGGCGGCGACGGGTTTTCCGAGCGCGAGCGAGCGTAACGTGCCAGCCAGCTTGGAGTAAGGACGCAAGGCGGCACAATCGCGTTTCAGCTCTTGATCACGACAGAGCCGTCCCTGTTGCAAATCGACAGCGAGCATGGCACCCGGAGCGACATGGGCTTTCTCGACGATGTCGGCGTCGTCGAGCGGCACGATTCCCGTCTCCGACCCTGCGACCAGCAAGCCGTCGCGCGTGATCGAGGTTCGCAAGGGACGCAAGCCGTTCCTATCCATGCAAGCCAGCACCCATCGCCCGTCGAAAGCGCACACCGCTGCCGGTCCGTCCCATGGTTCCATCAAGCCGTTGTTCCAACGATAGAAGTCGCGCAACGCCTTCGGCATGCGCGCGTCGTTTGCGTTCCACGCTTCAGGGACGAGCAGGCAAGTCGCCTCCGGCAGTTCTCTACCGAAGCGCAAGAGCATTTCGAAGGCGGCGTCGATGCACGCGGAGTCGGAGCCGTGCAAGGGCAAGACGGGTTTGATCTCTGCGCTCGCGTAGCCCAAAGCCTGCTCGTCGCGCAGTTGCGCCTCGTGGCTTGTCATCCAGCGACGGTTGCCCTTCAGCGTGTTCACCTCGCCGTTATGTGCCACGACTCGAAAGGGTTGAGCCAGCCACCATTCGGGAAAGGTGTTGGTCGAGAAACGTTGATGGTAGATAGCGAAATCCGACTGCACGAGCGGATGGGAGAGATCGGGATAAAAGTTCGCCAGCTGCTCTGCCAAAAACAATCCTTTGTAGATCACCGAACGACAGCTCAAGGAGCAGACGTAGAAACCTGCGAGTCCTTCTTGCTCGACGGCTTTTTCGATTCTGCGCCGCATCACATAGAGATCGCGTTCGAACTCGTCGTCGCCGATTCCGCGTCCGTTCTCGATCATGATTTGTTCTATCTCGGGACGCGTCGAGGCGGCCTTGCGCCCCAATGCCGCGACGACGATCGGCACCTGCCGCCAGCCGTAGATGCGATGTCCCATGCGAATCGCATGGCTTTCTACCACCGTGCGACAACGTTCCTGCTGCGCTTGGTCGCGCCGCGGCAGGAAGACCATGCCGATGGCAAGCCTGCCCTTCTTCATGTTATGTCCCGTGCGCTCGATATGCTGACGGAAGAACTCTTGCGGAATACGGAAATGAATTCCTGCGCCGTCGCCGCTCTTGCCGTCGGAATCGACCGCGCCGCGATGGGATAGCGCACCCAAGGCGCGGATTCCCAAATCGACCACTCTGCGCGAAACCCTGCCGTCGATCTCGGCGACCAGCCCGACCCCGCAGGATTCGACCGCCTGAAAAAGATCGGCACCGTGCAAGCGCGAGAGCCTTGCGCGCTGGCGTCGAACATTTTCGGCGCTAGGAAACATCGTGTTGTCCTTCGTTCGTTTTCTTGGCGGCTCGTCCTTCGAGCGCGGCATCGATACCGCGCGCTGCGTCCATACCCTCGCGCACCGCCCACACGACGAGCGAGGCTCCGCGCACGATGTCGCCTGCGGCGAAGACGCCTTCGAGCGCACTCTGCATGTCGGGTTTTTCGACGCGCAACGTTCCCCATTCCGTCGTCGGCAAGGCGGGCTCGTCGAAGAGGGCGGGAAGGTCTTCCGCCTCGAAGCCGAGCGCCTTGATGACGCAATCGCACGGCACCTCTTCTTCTTCGCCTTCGACGGGCAACGCGGTCGTGCGCCCGTCCTTGCCTTTTGCACCCATGCGCATCTTTTGCACGCGCACCCCCTCCACTTCAAAGACTGTCCCGTTTGCTGTCGTTTTTTTCGTCCTCGCTTGCTTTCTTTGCAGCAGAGCTGTGGGACGCATGAGGAATCGAAAGACGACACCTTCTTCTTCCGCCTTTTGCACCTCGCGCCTTGACCCTGGCATGGAGTCTCTGTCGCGTCGATAGAGACACAGCACCGACTTTGCTCCCTGTCGTTGTGCGGTGCGGACGCAATCCATGGCGGTGTCTCCTCCGCCCAGCACGACGACGCGTCTGCCAGCAGCGCTCCATCGTTGCTGCTCTTGCGCTTCGACAGAGTCGCCCAAATAAATGCGATCCGAGTGTTTCAAGTAAGGAAAGGCTGCCAACATGCCTTCGCCCTCCTCTCCTTCGAGCGAGAGCGTGCGCGCGTCATAAACGCCCGTTGCGATCAGCACGACGTCGTACTCGGCACGCAATGAAGCGAAGGACTTGTCCTTGCCGATGCGACAATTGAGCGTGACATCGACTCCGCTTTCTTGCAACCATCGCACGCGTCGTTCTACGACGTGCTTGTCGAGCTTGAAGTTAGGAATTCCGTAGATCATCAAGCCTCCGGCGCGGTCTTGCGCCTCGAAGACACGGACTTGGTATCCGACCTCGCGCAGGCGCAGCGCTGCCGACAAGCCCGCGGGACCGGAGCCGACGATGGCGACCTTCGCCGAACGTTCGCGTCTAGGGCGCAAGGGTTGCACCCATCCTTCGTGGAAGGCGTGTTCGGTGAGCGTCTTCTCGACGGCGCCGATCGTCACGGTACCGTGTCCGCTGCGTTCCAAGACGCAGTTGCCTTCGCACAGACGGTCCTGCGGACAGATTCGTCCGCAAATCTCCGGCAAGGCGTTGATCGCACTCAAGCGCTCCCATGCGTCGCGCCATTCGCCTTCGGCGCACAGCATGAGCCAGTCGGGAATGTCGTTGCCGACGGGACAAAAGGTCTGACAGAAGGGCACGGCGCATTGCTCGCAACGCGACGACTGACGCTCGCAGTCGCGCTTGTCGAACGGCGCATCGATCTCCAAAAAATCCTGCTTGCGTTCCACAGCCTTGCGTGCATCGGGAAAGTGCTGCGACAGGTCGACAAATTTATGCATGCTCGGACGCATCGTTCTTCTCTCGTTCCTCTCTCGTTCTTCTCCTCTGCACCTGCCTCGCGGTTTATCTAACCGCGTGGCTCGTTGTCGATTCTTTCAGCAAGCGATTCGCACAACGGAGGACATCATGACCTGCCTAGGCACAAGAGTCAAGAAAAAGGCGATTTGGTAAATTTTATTTGTCTTACTTTACTCTTTCCTTGTGTGTTTTCGCCTTGAAAAAGAAGATTCGCATAGGGAACGCAAAGAAAGGTCTTTTATTTTGACTTTCTTGCGCTCCTCGTATCATAGGCTCGGCTCTCCACTAAAGACCGCCAAAGACAAAAAACAGCGCACGCGCTGCCACAGACTCCGTACAGAGCGAAAACCCACGCAAACTCTCCCAACACCCGTGAGAGAAAAGGAAAGAGAAAGGGTCCCAAGAAGCACGCGCCGTAGGTGAAAAACAGAGCCGAAGAAGTCGCCTCGCTCGTCGACAAGGCTCCGCGCAAACGCGCCAGGCTCATCATGTACAAGCCGTTCCATCCGACGGCGCATGCTGCGAACAACGCGAACAAAACCGTAGCGACGACAAAGTTCGCCCCCCGCGGCAAGAACAGAAGGCAGATCGAAAAGACACCGCTCGCCATCGCCAACAGAGCGATCGTGCGTCGCGCGGACAAGAATCGGTCGCTTACGATGCCCCACAATGGACGGGCGAGGAAGGTCGCTCCCTGCGAGAGAGAAAGCAGCAAACCCGCAGCGACCAAATTGTATCCCAACGTTTCGACGGCAAAAGGGCTTGTGTAGCCCATCACGATCATTTGCAAAGGCGAAAGACTGACGCTCGCCATAGCAAGCCACAACAGAGGGCGAAGACGGCAGAACGCGACGATTCCACGCCACGGCAGCAGGGTTGTGAGACTCGCGTCTCCCTTCTCACGACGTTGCTTGGCAAGGTTGCGTGCGCGGCGTTCTTGTTCAGCCCTCGTCCTTGCAAACCGTCCTTTTCCCAGCTGCACCACGCCGATAGCAAGGCAGGCTGCCAAGATCAAAGGAACGGCACAAGTCTGCCATCCCCAGTTTTCAGTACAGAAAGGTGTTGCGATTCCCGCGACCACCAGCCCGAGAGGGACGCTCGACTGCTTGAGCGAAAAGAGCAAGCCGCCGCGCTTGCCGGCAAACAGCAACAGCATCTCGGAAGACGCGGGGTTGGTCAAGGAGTAACCAAGCCCGATCAAGGAGGTGCCGACAAACATCCACACGACGCCCCAAGTCGAAGAGGCGGCGGCACAAGCGACGATGGCACCTGCGATCGTGAGCAGCATCGCCAGCTGCAAGGCTTCGCTCGCTCCGCGCGAGGCGACGATGCGTCCGACAAAGAGGCAGCCGACAAGCGTTGCGCCGTAGACGGTGCCGATCTGCCAGCCGATCCACGCGCTCGGCAAGCCGAGCGTATGCCCCGCCTCGCGCGTCGCCGGCGAGAGGAAAAAGCTTGCCCACCCTGCAACCCCTTGCGTCGACATCGTCGCCAGCAACACGGGGATGCGCGAACGTGCGGTCAAGGTTCTCATGTTTTTTTCTGCTCTGCTTCTGCACTCGCCTTGTCTCGGGCGTCATCATGGACGATACTGCCTTGCGACACAACGCGGACTCTCCCGCGGACTCTCCCCTTGTTGAGCGCATGCCGACCTTCGACCTCGTCGCCCTTTCCGTGATTCAAGGTGTCACGGAGTTTCTGCCCATCAGCTCGAGCGCGCACGCCGCCCTCTACTCCTCTTTCTTCAGCGAGGGAAGACACGCCGTCTCTCTGGATGCCGCCTTGCACGGCGGAACGCTCGCAGCTCTGCTTTTCTGTTTCCGCAAAGAATGGAGCGCCATCTTCATGTCCATGTTCATGTCCATGTCCATGTCCATGTTCAGGTTCAGGGTAGCAGGAACACCCGCAAGCCTCCGTCAAGCCCGCGACAACAGGCGTTTGCTGTGGTGCCTTGTCGTTGCAAGCCTGCCGCTTGTCGTCGTGGGAGGGGTCGTTTCGGTAACGGGCGGGCTGGAGGTTCTGCCGCGCGCGCCGCAGGTGGTAGCGATGACCTCTGTCGTTTTTGCGCTGCTGTTGCTGTTCGCCGATTGTCGAGGCAGGGACGGCTCGCTTTCCAAGGACTCGAAAGACTCGAAAAGCTCGAAAGACTCGAAGCGCATCGAGGAGCTTTCGCTTACCGCCTGCCTTTTCGTCGGGGTGTTGCAATGTTGCGCCTTGCTGCCCGGTTCTTCGCGCGCGGGACTTGTGATGACGGCGGCGCTTTTGTGCGGGCTAGGACGCGTCGAGGCGGCACGTCTTGCCGTCCTGACCTCGCTACCCGCGCTTGCGGGCGCAACGGCGCTCGGCATGCATGCTGTCGTAAGCACGAGGGATGCCGCGTTGCTTGTCGACAGCCTGCTCGCAGCAACGCTGGCTGCGCTTGTGGCGGGCTTGACATTGCGGTGGTTTCTGCGCGCGGTTGCGCGGATCGGGCTTTTGCCTTTTGTTCTCTACCGCTGCGCGCTGGGGGTGCTTATCGTGCTTGCGCTGGGCTTCGGCGCATGATGGGTGTTGCCAACCTTGACAAAGCGTCCTTGACAACAAGCCTTGAGGTGCGCGATTCTTCCGAGAGACGGTGTTGAGCCCAGGTGGCGGAATCGGTAGACGCGCAGGTTTCAGGTACCTGTGGGGGCAACCCCGTGGAAGTTCAAGTCTTCTCCTGGGCACCAAATTATTGACACCAAATTATTGGCACCAAATTATTGGCACCAAATTATCACGCCAAAACTACTTCTTAGGCAAAAAAGAATAGCAAAGACACGCCCCAACCAAAGGCACAACCCATGGGTAAGCAATCACAAGGTAAATCGTCAGCTTTTCCCTTTGGATATCCGATAGAAAATTCGATGGAGTTAAAATGTCAACAACTAAAATAAACAGAGGAATAAAAGCTAATAAAATTATCATTAAGACAGCTATTGAGAAAAGAATATCTCCTTTTTTCATGGAGTAAAATTCTCTGACTTTTCCAAGAACTTTCGCTTCCCTTTCCAGTTTCGCCTGGCTCCCATCAGATAGCCCATGACAAACAACAGTGTTGAAAAAGTCAACGGCGCAGATATTTTCATAAAACTTACAAGGTTCTCCACCCAAGCGGGGGTTAGGAAAATCTTTTCCTCTGGAGTCAGCAAGTAGATATTGAATAGCAAGGCTGCCAAAACAACAGCCAACCCCCAAATCACGACGACGACAAAGAGCGCGTTGCGAAGAAATTTGTTCGGCAACATTCTTTCTATCTCCCCCTCAAAAAAATTGTCAGACATTTTTCTCGTCGCTATCTTTGCCATCACAATGCTCCCCAAGCAGAAGTTTCCAAACGCCCCGCCCCTATCGTCGAGACGATAGCACACGCTTTCCACAAAGTCAAACCTTCTGCGCCCTGCCCCTGCTCCTACCCCCGCCTTTCGTGAGGGTGTCGGCAAGGCTGCGTCTGCCCGGTCGCGCAACCTTCGCTCCTGCCTTATTTTTTGCCAAAACGCGGCTCTCGGCGAGCATCAACGCAGAAGGGGTCACGACCAAAGTCAAGACCGTCGAAAAGATCAAGCCGAAGACGATCGATGTCGACAACTGCTGCCACCACTGCGACGAAGGTCCTCCGATCTCGATCCTGCGGTTGATCACATCCAAGTTCATCGCCAACACCAACGGCAACAAGCCCAGCACCGTCGTCGCCGTCGTCAGCAACACGGGACGCAGACGCTGCGCGCCCGTCTGCAGAATCGAAAGGCGTAAGTCTCCCGTATGACGATAGATCGTGTTGAAGGTGTCGATCAGCACGATGTTGTTGTTGACGACGATCCCCGCAAGCGCGATCACGCCGATTCCCGACATGATGATGCCGAAAGGCTGCTGCGTGATGAGCAGCCCCCAAAAGACGCCGATCGTCGACATGATCACTGTCGAAAGAATCAACAGGCATTGATAAAAAGAATTGAACTGCGTCAGCAAGATTAGCCCCATCATAAACAGCGCGATGCCGAAGGCGCGCAAAAGAAACTGACTGGCTTCGCGTTGGTCTTGGTCTTGCCCGCGAAAGACAACCTCGACGCCGGGGGGCAGATCGAGATTCGGCACCTCCGCTTTCAAACGTTGCAACACATCGTCTGCCAACACGCCCTGCTCCACATCCGCCTTCAACGTGAGGATCCTTTGCTGCTCGCTGCGGTTGATGTTGCCGGTCACGGGGTAGGGCGAGCGTTTCACGAAATTGCTCACCGGCACCTCCCCGTCCGAAGTCGTGATGCGTAGGCGGTCGAGCTGGGTGATGTTGCGATAACTTTTCGGAACGCGCATGACGATATCGACCTCGTCGTCGCTGTCGTCGGGACGATAGGTGCTGATCTTCAACCCGTTCGTAACTAAGCGCACGAAGTCGCCCAAGGTCGAGACATCGGTGCCGAACTTCAAAGCTTGCGCACGATCGATGTCCAGCCGCCACTCGATGCCAGGCAACGACGCCGTGTCTTCGATGTCGATCACGCCTTCGACCTTCTCCAAGTTGTTGCGCAAAATCTGCAAGCTCGGCAACAGCGCGCTGCTTTGCGTTGCCCGAATTTCCATGTGAACGGGCTTGCCCCGCGGCGGTCCGGCCTGCTCGATCGAGGGCTCGACATAAATTCCTGCAAATCGGTTCATCCTCTCGCGCAACTCGGGGATGATCAACGCCGCCGCTCGGCGCTCCTGCCAATCGGCAAACTCGACGCGCACGCGCCCGATCACGTCTTGCGCACCGCTCTCGTCGCGCGAGCTCTGGATGCCGCTGGACGAGAACACCGCCGAGATTTCGCCGGTGCGCACGGCATGGTCGAGAATTTCGTCTTCCACCTGTCGGACGAGGTAGTCGCGCTCGTCGACCGAAAGGTTGCCTCGCGCGTGGATCAGAAAGGCTGCGTTGTCGGGTTCGATATCGGGAAAGAACTCGACCCCCTTGCCGAAAAGACCGTAGGTCAGCCACGATCCCAGCAACACGCCGCCCGCGATCAGCAACACACGCTTCGGACGCGCAAGCAGACGATTCATGACGGTCAAGTAAAAGGCAGGATACCCTTTCAGCTTGTGCAAATCGATGAGCAACGATTCTTCGCTCTTGCTACCCTTGATGACACCGCGTCCTTGCTGGTCGGTATCGGCGTGGCGGATGAGAAACGGAGCGAAGCGACGGTATCCCCAAAAAGCGCCGAGAAACAATCCTGCAAAGCCGCAAAGCGTAGCAAGTGCATTTGCGCCCAAAAAGGCGAAGGGCAACGAGAACAGCTTTTGCAACAGCAAGGCGGAAACGACGACGACCAACACGCGAAACATGGCAGCGAAATAGATGCCCAAGACGGGCATGAAGAAGAGCGCCATCACGAGGGATGCCGACAAGACGAAGATCAATGTCAAGGGCAGGAACTTCATGAACTCGCCCACGATGCCCGGCCAAAAGAGCAAGGGCATGAAAGCGGCCAGGGTTGTCATCGTCGAGGCGATGATCGGCCATGCCATGCGCCGCGCTGCCAACACATAGGCGGATTTGCGATCCAAGCCCTCTTTCAGCTTGCGCTCGGCGTATTCGCTGACGACGATCGCCCCGTCGACCAGCATGCCGACCGCCATGGTCAACCCGAACAGCACGACCATATTGACGGTGAAGCCCGAGCTGTACAGCAACAAGATGGCGGTCAGGAAGGAGCCGGGGATCGTCACCCCGACCAAGGTGGCGGCGCGCAGCCCCAAGGCGGCGAGCACGACGATCATGACCAGCAGCACCGCGCTGATGACATTGTTTTGCAAGTCGCCCAGCCGATCGCGCACATAGACCGAGTTGTCTTGTGAATAGGTGATATTCACCTCGTCGGCGAATCGGATGCGCTCTTCCTCGACGACCGCCTTTGCCTTGTCGACGGTGTCGATGATGTTTTCGCCGCTGCGCTTGACGAGTTCGATGATGAGCGAGGGATCTCCGTCGAGACGCGCGTAGGAGACATTGTCTTTGAAGGTGCGGCGAATATCGGCGATATCGTCGAGCGTGATCACGGCGTCGCCTTCGGCGAGAACGGGCAGGGTTTTCAAGTCTTCGATCGTCTCAATGATCCCCGGCACTTTGACGGCGAACCTGCCGCGCGAGCTTTCCAGCGCGCCCGCCGCGACCAACAGGTTCGAGCGCCGCACGGCGCGCAACACCTGATCGGGCGAGATAGCGTAGCTTTCCAGCAGGACGGGGTCGATCACCATTTCGACCACCTCGTCGCGTTTGCCGCTAATATCGGCGGACAGGACTTCGGGCAAGCCTTCGATTTTTTGCGACAGACGCTCGGCGATATGCAACAGCCTGCGCTCTCCGATGTCGCCGGAGATTCCGATCAGCAGGATCGGGAAGAGGCTGAAATTGACTTCGTGCACCGAGGGTTCGTCGGCTTCGGACGGCAGTTTGGATCGAGCGTCGTCGATCTTTTCGCGCACATCGGAGAGTGCATTGTCGGAATCGAAGCCTGCGTCGAATTCCAGCACGACACTGCCGCCCCCCTGATAGGCGGTTGCGGTGACCTCTTTGACGCCTTCGATGCCTTCGATTTCTTTTTCCACCGGACGCACGAGCAGGCGTTCCGAGTCTTCGGGCGAGATGCCGCTCAGGTGCAACAGCACATAGATCGTCGGGATGTTCACATCGGGAGACGCTTCTTTCGGAATATCGCTGTAGGCGACGAGTCCTGCGAAGATGAGCAAGAAGAACGAGCTGATCACCGTGCGTCCGCGCGCCACGCCTGCTTCGACCAATGTCACGGCAGGGTCTCCCGACATTGCGGAGGGCTCGGCACAAGCGCGCTTGTCACGATGCTGCCTCCGTTTGTGTGGGTTTCGAGAAACGTTCGTCCGGCACGCTTTCGACATTCATGCCTTCGGAGACGTTTTCGTGTCCGACCGAGATGACGAAGGTTTTTTGATCGAGTCCTTTGACCCAAAGTCCTGCTTCTTCTTCGCCGACCACTTCGATGGGACGAAAGCGCACGACGCCTCCCTCGACGACCTTGACCCCGACATCGCCCGTGGCATCAAGCGAGAGCAACACTGCGGGAATCAGATGGGCGCGGCGGCGCTGGATAGGCAAGCGCACTTGTGCCGTCAAGCCTTCGCGCCAGCGTCCGTCTCGGTTGGCGATGACGATCTCGACCTCGAAGGTGCGCGTGCGCGCGTTGCTGGAAGGCGCGATCGTTCCCACCTTGCCATCGAAGCTTTCTCCTGTCACCAAGGAGCCTGTCACCTTCGCGTCCACGCGAACGGCGTTGATGTCGCGTTCCGAGACGGCGACGCGCACGCTGAGCGGATCGAGATCGATCAAGCGAGCGATCTCTTTGCCGACCGAAAGAAAGTCGCCGCGCTCGACCGAGAACGTTGCGAGTGCCCCGGAGAACGGCGCCTTGGGCTCGGCGTTGTCCAAATCGCGACGGATGCGGTCTTCGCGCACCCGCGCCTTGTTGAGCTCGGAGAGCGCCTGCAATCGACGCAGCTCCGAACGATAGCCTCCTCGTGCAAGGCTTCCGATCGCGTTGTAGGAGATTTCCGCCTGACGCAAGACGGTGCGAGCTTCTTCCAGCTCCAAGGGACGTGTTGCGGGGTCGAAAGCGACGATCGCGTCTCCCGCCTCGACATATTGTCCGACATCGAAAAAGGTGCGATCGATGCGACCGGAGGTTTCTGCGCGAATCACAACCTGCCGCGAGGCTTGCGTCTGACCGGAAAGCTCCAACGTGGGCAGGTAGTCGCGTTCCACACTTTCGTAGACACGCACCGACGGAGGTCCTGAGTCGATCAGCGCACGCGAGTCGCTGCCCGACAACCCGGGCAGTTGTCCTGAGACCATCCACAACACGAACGCAGCGCCTAGATAGGCGGCGAGACGCGCGGGACGCGGCCAGGCGCGAAAACGTTTGAGCGCGTGCGCGACTTTCTTGTAGGCGTTCGTTTTCCCGTAGCGTTTCTTGACGACACGATGCAAACGATCCGCTTGACGCGTGGCAAATTTCAAGAGCGGTCGTGCTACCTGGGCTTCGACGATCCCCCACCCCTCGTCGGCGAAGCGACGCAAAGGGGCGGCGCGTTTGCCGAGTCCGCGCAGAGCGGGAACGGCGCGACGCGAAAGGGAGGCGAGCGTTCTTCCTGCGCGCGATCCGAACGCGCCAAGAAGGGAAGCAAAATTAGCGACAAGACTGGCGACAAGGGAAGCGACAAGACGCGCCCGTCGTTTTTTGCTGCCTCTGCTCTTTGCGCCTCTGCTCTTTGCGTCTTTGCCTTTTGGGCTTGTCGCGTCGACTTGTTTGGGCGAGAGCAAGGTTGCTCGTTTTGTGCGAAGGGATCGATTAGCCAAAGTTCTGCACCTCTCTGATGATTCGTGGCGTCACGCCTTGCCTTGATAGATGGTGATGATTTGATCGAGCAAAACTCTCGCTTCTTTGTAAGGTCTTTGGAAGGCGTTGCGTCCGATGATCGAGCCGCTGGCACCGCCGTCTCTGAGTTCGCGCACCTCGTCGAGCAGGGCTTGGTCTCCCTTGGCGCTACCGCCGGAGAAGACGACGAGTCTTCTGCCCGCGAAGCAGCTTTGCAAGACATGGCGTACGCGCGCGCTGAGCGTATCGCGTTCGATCTTGTGTTGTTCGTAGACTTTTTTGGCTTCGGGCAGGAAGAGGTGGTCTGAGGGGGGTTTGACCTTGACGATGTGTGCGCCTAGCAGGCATGCCATGTGTGCTGCGTAGGCGATGACATCGAGGGCGGTTTCCCCTTCTTTGGTGAGCGTTCCTCCGCGCGGGTATGACCAGACGACGACGGCGAGTCCGACGGATTTGGCGTGTCGCGCGATTTCGCGCAGTTCTTCGAACATGGCGAATTGTTGGTCGGAGCTGGGGTAGATGGTGAATCCGACGGCGACGCAGCCGAGTCGGAGTGCGTCTTCGACTGAGGCGGTCACGGCTTGGTCGTTTTGTGTGGCGAGTGCGTTCGACGAGTTGACTTTCAGGATGGTCGGCACTTGTGCGAGGTATCGTTCGGCGGCGCTTTCGAGCAAGCCGAGGGGGGCGGCGAGCGCGCTCAAGCCCGCCTCGATTGCAAGATGATACAGATAGGCGGGATCGTAGGCATCGGGGTTGGTGGCGAAGCTTCGAGCCGGACCGTGTTCGAAGCCTTGGTCGACGGGAAGGATGACGAGTTTGCCTGTACCACCGAGTTTGCCGTGCGTGAGCAGACGCGCGAGGTTGGTGCGCACGCCGACAGAATCAGATTCGTAAAAGCCGAGAATGCGTTTCGTCTCGTCGGTAATGCGTATCATCGTTGCTGGCACACTTTGCTTTTGTGTCCTCCTTGAAATTGCCTTTGTGCTACCTTCTCGTTTGCAAGATCATGGCATCGGAGCATGACGCATCCATGGATCCTTTTTTGTTGCAATGACCCAGCATCGACCCAAGCATCGACCCAAGCATCGAACAACCTCTTTCCCTACCCCTGATTTCATACTCCATGCGCGCAGAATTTACAATGCCAACCTTTTTCGCCTGTGCCTGAATCTTCGCCCAAACCTTCTTCTCTGTCTCCTGCTGCGTCTTCCTCGGCGCACGGCGGCATCGCCCCCTCCCCCTTCGCAATCCCCTTCCCCCCCGTCCCCCCCATATCAGACGTCGAAACACGCGTCTACGCCAGCAACGCACGATACAAAAACCGAGATGATCTTCTCCTCGTCTCGCTCAAAGGAAACAGCACCTGCGCTGGTGTCTTCACCGCCTCCTCCGCCGCCGCTGCTCCCGTCCTGTGGTCACAGCGGGCTCTAAGAAAGACGAACAAAACACGCGCCATTCTCGTCAACGCGGGACAGGCAAACGCCCTCACCGGCAGACAAGGAGAAAACATCGTCGCCCGAACGCGCGACCAACTGGCAACGTTGATGGGAATCGCACCCGAACAAGTCCTGCTCGCTTCCACCGGCGTGATCGGAGAGCCCCCCGACCTGCCCGCGATCGAAACCGCCCTACCCCCCCTGCTCGCCTCCCCCCCCTGCGACTGGCAACGTGCAGCGCGCGCTTTCTCGACCACCGATTCCTTCCCGAAAGGCGCAAGCGAGGTGACCGAAATCGACGGTGTCCCCATCACGCTTGCAGGCATCGCCAAAGGCGCAGGCATGATCGCACCCGACATGGTTGCACCTGATATGGCCACCATGCTCGCCATCGTCGCCACGGACGCAACACTGCCAGCCCCCCTGCTCCAAGAACTCTTGCAAAACGCAACCGCCCGCACCTTCAACGCCGTCACCATCGACGGCGACACCTCCACCAACGACACGGTCTTCGCCGTCGCAAGCGGTGCCCAAGACCACAAACCCGTCGTCTCGCTCGACGCGCGACACGCCGAAGCTTTCACCGCTGCCTTCGCCCGCGTGCTGCGCTCGCTCGCGCGACAGATCGCCATGGACGGGGAAGGCATCGGAAAGTTCATCACCCTTTGGACAAAAGGAGCGCGCGACGAAGAAGAAGGACGAAAGGTCGGAAGATCGGTACTTTCTTCGCCACTGGTGAAGATCGCGCTCGGCTACGGCGATGCCAACTGGGGACGCATCGCCATGGCGATCGGCAAGACAGGCGTTCCCGTGCGATGGAACAAAGCCTCGATCGCCTTCCGAGAACATGCCGAGCATGAACATGCCGAGCATGAACATGCCGAACCCGAACACGCCGAGCATGAGCATGCCGAGCATGTCGTCTTCGCTCAAGGCGAACCCGTCGCAACAACCCCAACAACCGCAGCGGCGCTCGCGCGCGCGATGAGCAAGCAACGTCTCACCCTGACGATCGACTTGGGACTGGGCGACGCCCCCCCCGTTGAAACTTGGGGCTGCGATCTCACGCACGAATACCTACGCCTGAACGGCGACTACCGCAGCTGACAAGGTCACAGCTGACGCAACCTCTGCCCCATCCCTTGCCCTTGCCCCAGCCCCCGCCCTCGCCCAAACCCCTGACTCTCGTCGTCGCCTGTGCGCTGCTCGACCGCGACGCGCGCGTGCTGCTTGCCCAGCGTCCGAAAAGCAAGAGCATGCCCGACTATTGGGAGTTTCCCGGCGGCAAGGTGGAGGCAGGCGAGACGCCCGAACAGGCGCTACGGCGCGAGCTCGAAGAAGAGCTCGGCATCCAAACCGACGATTCCTGCCTTGCCCCCTTCGGCTTCACCAGCCACGCCTACGAGGACTTTCACCTTCTCATGCCCCTCTACCTTTGTCGCGTGTGGCAAGGCGTCGTTCAGGCGCGCGAAGGACAGGCGCTGCGCTGGGTGGAAAAGAACGCGCTATCTTCGTTCCTGACCCTACCCGCCGATCGCTTTCTTATCGCCCAGTTGCAAGATTGGCTGTAAGGAACGGCTGCAAAGAACGGGCTGCAAGGAACGGATTGTGAACACGGATTGTGAACATAGATTTGCGAAGAAAACTGATACCTTGACATCTCCCCTTGCCAAGCCCATGTTAATGGGAGTATTGTCTTAGGGAGAAACGTTTTCTTGCTTTCTTCTCTCATTTTTTTTCGGAGACCCTTCCATGCCTGAACCCCAAACGCGCTCGAATGTATGGCAAAGCACGGCAGCCTCGGTCGACGCGGGCTTGCGCGCCTACATGCTGAGCGTCTACAACTTGATGGCGCTCGCCGTCGGTTTCACCGGCGTTGTCTGTTACTACGTTGCCTCCAACGAAGCCCTGCTGTTCGCCGTCGCGGGCTCTCCCATGATTTGGGTTGTGTTCATCGGCACTCTCGGCTTGGGGTGGATGGCACCAAAGCTGATTCTGACGAAATCGCTTTCGACGGCGCACCTCGTCTTTTGGAGCTACGCAGCCATGCTCGCGCTCCTCATCTCGCCGATGATCTATGTCAACACGCAAGCCGATGTTGCACGTGCCTTCTTCATCACCTCCGGCATCTTCGCATCCCTGAGCTTCTACGGCTACACGACGAAACGCGACCTCGCGCCGTGGGGCAAGTTCCTTTTCATGGCGGTGATCGGATTGTTCTTGGTTCTCATCGTGAATGCCTTCTTCATCAAGAGCACGCCGCTGGATCTCCTGCTGTCCGTCGGCATGGTGTTGGTCATGTCCGCCATGACCGCCTACAAAACGCAAATGGTGAAGGATTCCTACGATCCCTCCGACAACCCGAAGGCCGCGCGCGCAAAAGCCATCTTGGGCGCGCTCTTGCTCTACTCCGCCTTCGTGACGATCTTCATCTATGTCTTGCGCATCATGATGATCCTCAGAGGCGAATAACACCAAACGACAACACCGACTCTCAGACAGAGGGAGGGAACATCCGCCATGTCCCCTCCCTCTTCTTTTTCTCTACCGACAGAACTCGCCGCCTGGAGCCAAGGCGAGCAGGCAAGCACAACACCGCCCGCCCTTTCGCGCACCTTCCGCTTCAAGACCTTCCGTCAAGCCTTCGCCTTCATGACCGAGGTCGCGCTGGAAGCCGAACGCGCCAACCACCACCCCGACTGGCACAACAGCTACAACAAGGTCACCGTCGAGCTGACGACGCACAGCGAAGGACGCGTCACGGAAAAGGACACCGCGCTTGCGCAAACGATCGAGCTTATCTACAAACGCTACATGTAAAGGCTACATGTAAAAAGGCGGGGCGGGGTGTTTCTTCTTGACAAAGCTCTGCACGAAGACTAGCCTGCAAGGATTGTTGCTCTGTTCGCTCTCGGCACAGAAAGTGCAAGGACGGAAACAGACAGAAAACAAGAGCCGACGCGAATGCCTCTCTGCAGAAAGCAGAGCAAGCCTTGTGTGACCATCGTTGAAGAGAAAACGGAGACGGACAGATGGCAAACGACATTTTCACAGCGGTGAAAGGACTGACCTCGCCCCGCGAGGCGGTCGCGCCCCAACGCCCCGCCTCTTCGGCAGTCGAGCAAGCGAGTCGTCAGCGCGTAGAGCGTCTGCAACGGCAGGATTTGAACGCACAAAGTGCGTTGGCGTTTTTCACGGGAAAACGCCTTTTGGGCGGCAACCTGCTGCTGGGCGGCGGCAATCCCGTCGACACGCGTGTGACACGGGGTCTGTTTGCCGAGATTCAACGCGACGAAGACGAAGCCTTCGCGCTGCTGATTCAACAGACGCAAGAGCGCGTCGACAAGGGGCAGTTTCGCGCCTCCGCGTTCAACAGCGTTTCTTCCGAAGAGCGCGTGAGGCGGCTGGTTGAGAACGCTCCGCAAAGCCAAGACCCTCAGCGTTATCGCTACAGCAGCTACGACCCCGCAGAAGACAAACGTCGTCTGGAAGAACAGCAAGCGAGCATCGATGCCATCTTGGAATCGGCACGTAGCAGGCTCACGCGCCCCTTGCAAGAAGGCGAACTTCCCGATAGCACCCAGCGCCCACGCATCGAAGATATCCTTCCCGAAAGGCTGATCGAAACGACCTTGGACAACACGATCGACTTCAACCTGAACCGAAGGTTAGCGCAAACGGACATCACCGCCTCGCAAAAGCTTGTGCCTTTGGACGATCTGCTGCGCATCCGTCGTCCCAACTCCTTCGTCGGCTTGACAACGCCGGCGCAGATCGAAGAGAGGCGGCTGGAGCTCGGGCTAACCGAGACACAGGTCAAAGAAGAACAGCAACGGGACACAGAAAACATCCCGACGCATGTGCAAGTCGTGTTGCACGGCAGAAGTCTCGATCTGTCCCCCGGCTTTATCGAAGCGCAAAGGCGGATCGATCCGAACTTCGACATCGAATCGCACAGGGCGCCTGCAGGCGAGTTGGTGTTGCAAGGCGGCACTGTGTTGCCAAGCCGCACAGTGACAGGAAGACCACTTCGCCACACCCTGACTTACGAAGAATATCAAGGTCTTCAATACAGACCCCCCGTGACAGGTAGCGATGCACAAATCGACTACTTCTCGGCGACCGCCTTCCGCCACCCCGACGGTAACACGGCGGTGTTGGACGACAAGGCTGTGCGCAGCGCTGTGCAAACCGTCGCCTTGACCACTCCCGAAACGCCTGCTGCTGTTAGCAGCGTGACGCGAGGTGGCGTTGTATACGATGTCTTCGATCTTTCTCTGCCCAGCGAACGCGACAGCGGGTTCAAGCAAGCGGATATCGTCTTCGAAGACGCGACCTTTGGCAACTCCGTCGCGACCAACATCTTGCAAGCCTTGCAGATCGGAGACCTTGAGATCGAAGCCACCCAACAAGGCTACAACCGCAACTACGGCAATAACCGCGATCTGACGCTGGATTCTGTCTATCTGCGCAAAAAACTGAACGACGCCATTCCGGACAACGAAAACGATGTGCGCTTTCAATTCTTTGCCCGCGAGCTTGCAACCGACGGTGTCGACCTTCGTGTGTACGTCCGTCAGCGAGGAGGAACTCCCGCCCTTGCCTTCGAGGGTGTGCGCGCGCGGTTCTTCTAGTCTTCCGTGAAGACCGCCACAACGCCGCGAGGCGAAAGACAAAAACCTCCCAAAAAACCTCCCGAAGAATCTCCCGAAGAACC
>JABAAA010000200.1 GCA_014239005.1 Alphaproteobacteria bacterium
GTGGGGCGTTCCTTGACATGGAAGCGCACGATCACGCGTTGCGGGTCTGAGGTTTCCACGATCTCGGGTTCGACCGCCTCGAAGTAGCCGAGCCTTTGCAAGCGTCGCACGGATTGTCGGATCTTCAGGGTTTGTAGCGCGTCGCCGGGGCTCAGGGAGATTTCGCGTCGAATGATGCGATCGAGCGTATGGTTGTTGCCGATGATATCCACTTGGGCAACCTGTTTCGGGCTTGCGCGTAAAATCGAAAAGGTCAAGTCTGCCTCTGCCTCCTCCGTATCGAGCTTCGGTGCGATCTCGACTTTGACGAAGAGCAACCCTTGTTCGCCAAGACGTTCCAAAAGGCGCGTGCGCGCCTGCTCGATGCGCGAGGCGCGGAACAGCTTGCCTTGGCGCACTTTCTGCTTTTTCAACAATCGTAGCATCTCCTCCTTGTCGATCTCGTCGATGTCCGTTGCAAGCGTGATGTCGCGCAGACGGTAGCGTTTTCCTTCTTCGATCGACATCGTCAAGACGAAGCTTTTGCGGTCTCTGGAAAGCTCAGCACTGGCACCGACCACGCGCATGCGCGCGAATCCTTGCTCGCGGTAGAAGTTTTCCACAACCTGTCGGTCGGCGGCAAAACGCTCCGCCTCGTAGTAGGTGCGACGCCCCAAGATGCGGTAGAAGCGCGCCTGACGCGAATAGAGACGCTCCAAAAGCTTGCGACGGCTAAAGGATGCGTTGCCCAAAAAGGCGATACGGCGTATCTTCGTGCGCTTCCCTTCGCGAATCTCGTAGACCAAATTGACGCGGTTCTCCTCAAGACGGATGATGCGCGGGCGTACGTTCGCCGCAAAACGACCGTAACGACGGTACAGTTGCAGAATCCTTTCTACATCGCGGTTCACGCGCGCCTTCGTCATGGGTTGCAGGGGAACGAGGCTCGTTTCGCTCTCCAAGATCGCGTTCTTCACAGCCTTGTTTCCCTCGAAGGCGATACGATTCACCACGGGCGCTTCCTTCAAAACGACGACAAGGTCTCTGCCGCGACGCAACAACGCAACATCGTCGAAGCGTCCCGTCGCATGCAGATTCTTCAAGGCTCGATCCATCTTGCCCTCGTCGAAGCGATCGCCGATCCGAAGCGGGAGGTGCAAGAGGATGCTGGCGGGATCGCTGCGTTGCGCGCCCTCGATGACGATGTCGCCGATCCTCTCAGAAGATTGACCCACTGCCGTTCGGCTCGCGCAGGCGAGCAACGGCAACGCTACAAGTAACGCTACGAGCAACGCTACGAACAACGTTACCGCCAACGATCGTGATCGTAACACGACGGGCAAAGTGCTGCGCACCGCGTTGCTCACGGAAGGACGATGCGAAGAATATCCTGACCGGTCACCCACAACATCAAGGCGAGCAGCATCACGAAACCGCACACCGAGAGCGATTGCTGCACTTTCTCATCCAGCGGCTTGCGTCGCAAAAACTCTACGGCGTAGAGCAACAGATGCCCGCCGTCCAACACGGGCAGAGGGAAGAGGTTCAGCAACCCCAAGTTCACCGACAAGATCGCCGTGAAGAAGAAGAAGCTCGCCACCCCCGCGCGCGCCGCCTCGCCGGATATTTTTGCCAATCCCACAGGACCGCTCAATTCTTTCGTGCTACGCGTACCCGAAATCAGCTCCTTGACGGCAAGCAAGATCTCGCGGATCAGACGACCGCATTCCACCCCCCCCCGCAACAAGGCGCGTGCGAACGACAGCCGCTCGATCGGCGCGCGCGCAAGCCCGACCCCGATGCGATACCCCCCCCCCGCAAGCGCACGAGGGCGCATCTGCACGCTTCGCACCTCCGCGTCGCGTAGAACTTCCAAAACCAGCATGCGTCCCCCGCTGCCCTCGACGGCGCGCACCAAATCGCCGAAGTTGCGCAACTTCTCCGCATCGATCGCTTGGATACGATCTCCCGTGCGCAGTCCCGCCTCCTCGGCGGGCGACGAGGCGACGACCTCGCCAATCTCTACGCCTGCTCCCTTGTCGCGTACAGGCGCTCCCTGAGTTGCATAGAGACAAGCCAGCAAAAAGATCGCCAAAACAAAATTTGCCAAAGGTCCCGCCAGGACCACAAGCGTGCGTTGCCACAATTTCTTGTTTGCGA
>JABAAA010000201.1 GCA_014239005.1 Alphaproteobacteria bacterium
TAGATAGATAGATAGCGTGATGCGTCAGTCTTTCGCGTCGTTGGTGCTTTGATTCGTCAGGCAATTGCGTCGCTGACGGATTGATCCCCTTGATTCCCTTGATTCCCTTGATTCATTGGGCTTTCGCGTCGTTGAGGCTTGATTCGTTCGTGACTTGCATCGATACATCGTTTTGAAATCCCATCGTGTCCCCCCTCTTCGTGTTGATCCTTTCTCGCCGATCCTTGTCGTCCTTATTGTCCTTGTCGTCCTTGTCGTCGTTGCCGTCGTTGCCGATCCTGGCTTCCTATGCGTAGGGTTGTCGTCACGGGGATGGGGCTCGTTACCCCCTTGGGCAACGTGCTGGAGCAGGTGTGGCAACGTTTGCTGGCAGGGGAAAGCGGCATCAAGCAGGTGGTGAAATTTCGCACCCACGATCTTGCCTGCAGAATCGGAGGAGAAATCTTCACCTCGGAAGAGATCGATGCTCTTCCCGCAGAAGCGACAACGGAAAAGCGCTTTGCAAACGACCTGTCCTTGACGAGCAAAGAACGTCGGCGCATGGATCCCTTCGTACAGTACGCGGTGGCCGCCAGCGCGACGGCAATTGCCGATTCGGGCTACATCGCCGAGACGGAGGAAGAACAGGAGCGCACGGGTGTGCTGATCGGATCCGGCATCGGCGGCATACGCAGCTTCGAAGAGACCTCGCTGTTGCTGGAAAAGGAAGGGGCACGGCGCATCGGACCTTTCGTGCTGCCATATTCGCTGATCAACATCTTGAGCGGGGAGGTGGCGCAGCGACACGGCTATCGCGGAGCGAACTATTCCGTCGTGAGCGCCTGTTCAACGGGAGCCCATGCGTTGGGCGAAGGGGCGCGTCTGATCAAAGGGGGCGATGTCGATGTCATGGTCGTCGGTGGCGCGGAGGCGAGCGTCTCGCGTTTGAGCTTCGGTGTCTTCTGTGCCGTGCGGGCTCTATCGACGGGCTACAACGAGCGTGCCGAGCAAGCGTCGCGTCCTTGGGATAAAGCGCGCGACGGCTTTGTGATGAGCGAAGGGGCAGGCGTGTTGGTGCTGGAGGAGTACGAGCATGCAAAACGTCGCGGCGCACGCATCTACGCAGAAATCAGAGGCTACGGTTTGAGCGGGGATGCCTATCATGTCACCGCGCCCGATCCTTCAGGCGATGGTCCTTTTCGGGCGATGAAGCAGGCTTTTCGCACGGCGGGCTTGCCTGCCGAACGCGTAGGCTACGGCAACGCGCACAGCACCTCGACGCCTTTGGGCGACGACATCGAGTTGCGCACGATTGAGCGCGTCTATGCTGCAGACGCGGAGGGGTTGAGTGTTTCGTCGACGAAGTCTTCGATCGGACACACGCTGGGTGCAGCGGGCGCGTTGGAGGCGATCTTTGCCGTCCGAACTCTGCTTTCGGGCGACATGCCGCCTACTCTAAACTTGTCGGAGCCTAGCGTCGAGAGCGCGATCGATCGAATCGCCTTGAAAAGTCGTCACAAAAAATTGGAGGCGGTCTTCTCCAATTCCTTCGGCTTTGGCGGAACGAACGCCTGCCTCGTCTTCGCGCGCTGTTGATCGCATGCGTGTCGTCGCGCAATGGATGGGCTTGGCGGCGGTCTTGCTTGCTTGCGCCTCGGGCGGGTGGCTCGCCTTTGAAATCTCGCGCCCGGGACCGCTGGTCGAGCGCAAAAATGTTCTCTTCTCGCGTGGCACCAGCCTGAACGCGATCGGAGCGACGTTACAGCAGGAGGGAGTCGTCGACAGCGCGCGTCTGTTCGTTTGGACAGCGCGCTTGAGCGGCAAGCAGCACGGTTTGCAAGCCGGCGAATACACCTTTGCCGCGCGCGCTTCGCTGGCAAGGGTCTTGGGACAGATGCAGCGCGGTGAGACGGTGCGCTATTCGGTCACGGTGCCTGAGGGGTTGACGGTGAGACAAATCGAACAGCTCTTGACGCAGACGCTCCACATTAAGGGGAAGTTGGACGCCTTGCCGCAAGAAGGCAGCCTTTTGCCCGACACCTACGCCTATCGCAGAGGCGAGAACATCGTCAAGATCGTCGAGCGCATGCGTCAAGCCATGAAGCACTACATGGCGCACGCATGGCGGCAGCGCGACGTGCATCCTTGGGCGCGTCGTTT
>JABAAA010000202.1 GCA_014239005.1 Alphaproteobacteria bacterium
CTTTGCAAGCGATCGATCCTGACGCGCTCACGCCCAAGCAGGCGCTGGAAGAACTTTACGCTTTGAAAATTCTTAGCACGCGCGAGTGAGAAACGCGCTCAAGCAAAGACGCTTAAGTAACAGACTCTTAAGTAACAGAGCCTTGGAACGGGCTCTTTTTAGGACAAGCTTGGCGCAAGCCCCCAAAGAAAGAGCAGCATATACAGAAGTCCGCGCAAGAGTATTGTCCAAAAGGCAGCGTACAGAGAGATCAAAAACGGCGGGATGAAGCCAGGGGTTACCGGTGCGAGAAGGCGAAAAAAAGGATCTGCGACACGATGAAAGGCGCGGTAGATCGGATTGTTGCTACCCCTCCGAAAGAAAATATCCAACAGAAAAACACCGAAGCAAGTGTACATCAACGCCGCCAACACATAGTTCGGCACATGAAAATAGCTGTAGCGAAGAAACTCCGACATCGTCTTGTCCAGGAGGGAAGAAAGAGGAAAGAAAGAGGGAAAAAGGAGGGAAAGAAAAAGAAAAAAGAGACACGAAGCAAAAACACTGGGGAGGAGTCGCAAGACTCCTCCCCGTGTTTCCAACTCCGTAGCTCAAGGCACGAAGTTTTTGTTGTGCTGTTGTTAGCGGTTCTGCGCCAAGGACTTTCCGCGCGGCACGCGCAGCTCGTCGATGAAGCGTTGCATCTCTGCTGAAGGGGCTTTTGTCATCAGGCTGACGACGATCATGGTCAAGAACCCTGCCGGAATTCCGAACAATCCTGCCGAGATGTTGCCGACCCCGAACCACAAGTCGAGTCCGCCGTAGCGTGTGCCGACCAGGTACCACAGACACACGCCGAAACCGACGAGCATGCCCGAAATGGCGCCCGGTGTGTTGACGCGCTTCCACCAGATTCCCAGCACGAGCGCCGGAAACAGCCCTGAGGCAGCGATGGAAAATGCCCATGCGACCATCGAGAGGATGTCGGCGGGCTTCGTGCGTGCCAACATTGCAGCACAGAAGGCGATGACGACCAACAGCACACGCGCAACCAACAGCCTTGTCTCCGCATCCGCCTTCGGGTTCACCATGCGATAGTAGACATCGTGGCTGAAGGCGTTTGCGATGGCGAGCAGAAGCCCGTCGGCGGTTGAAAGTGCGGCTGCCAGCCCCCCAGCAGCGACGAGTCCTGCGATCACATAGGGTAGCCCCGCGATCTCAGGCGTCGCCAAGACGACGATGTCTCGATTGATCGAGAGCTCGGCATACTGAAGAATCCCGTCGCTGTTCGCGTCGTTCACCGTCAGCAACCCGACATTACTCCACAGCTCGACCCAATCGGGCAGTGCCGTGATCTGCGAGCCGATCACATTCGCGTAGATCTCGTACTTGGCGAAGGTCGCGTAAGCCGGCGCTGTGAAGTACAGCAGGAAGATGAACAGCAATGCCCACCCCACCGACATGCGCGCCGCCTTTACAGAGGGCGTTGTGAAGAAGCGCATCAGAATGTGCGGCAACGACGCTGTTCCCAACATCAGGCATACGATCAAGCCGAAGAAGTTCAACGGATTGTAATGCGTGAAAGGAACGACCGTCATCTTCTCGATTCCGAAGCTCTGCTCCAACGCTGTGATCTTCTCCAACACCCCGCCGTACATCAGCTGCGGGATTGGAACGCCCGTCACCTGATAGGAGAGAATCACCACCGGAAGCATATAGGCGACGATCAGCACAATGTACTGGGCAACCTGTGTCCAAGTCACGCCGCGCATGCCGCCGAGCATCGAGCAAACGAGAATTCCCGTCAAGCCGATGAACACCGCCCATTCGAAGGGGATCTGCAAAAAGCGTGAAGTGATGATTCCTGTTGCGTAGGTCTGTGCCGTCACATAGGTGAAGGAACAACAGAACAGGATGACGATACCGATCATACGCGCAGCGTTGCCGCCGTAGCGCGAACCGAGAAAGTCGGGAACGGTGTAGGCGCCGAACTTGCGCAGATACGGCGCAAGCAGGATTGCGACCAACACATAGCCGCCCGTCCAGCCGACCACGAACGCAAGCCCGTCGTAACCCAGGATATAGAGCGAACCCGCCATCCCGACAAACGACGCGCCCGACATCCAGTCGGCAGCTGTCGCCATGCCGTT
>JABAAA010000203.1 GCA_014239005.1 Alphaproteobacteria bacterium
ATAGATTAATGTTTTACAACCATATTCTTATAGCAACATGTGGAAATCAAGCTAGACATGGTACAATATCATCAGATTATAATTCTTTTCAAAATAGTAGATGGTCAAGCGCATATCAACTTACAAATCAACAAATTTTAGAAAAATTTGGGAAAAAGAGAGAGCAAGAAATACTTATTGCCGGAATGTTAAATAAAACTCATTTGTTGCAATTACTAAAAAATTTTGTTATTTATAAAACAATAAATAATACAAAAATTAAAATTATTGCAAAACATCAACAATATCGAGCTACAACTTTATGCATGGAAAAAATTAAAACCGTAAAAGATCATCATGGTGGAATAATTTGGCATACACAAGGTTCAGGTAAATCATTTACTATGCACTGGATTGCAAAATTAGCAAAAGAATATAACAATCCCCCATTATTAATAATAACAGATAGACTACAGTTAGATAAACAAATACATGAAACATTTAAAAATTCTGGGTTTTCTGATCCAATAAGAGCAAATACAGCAACAGATCTTGCACATTTTATCGATGCGCCAAAAGGTAAGACATTCATGTCTACAATTAAAAAATTTGAAGAAATATCAAATACTACCAATGAACGAGTTATTGTTCTAGTTGATGAAGCACATCGTTCCCAATTTGGTATTGATGCTGGAATTATGAATAATGCGATTCCACATGGAGTATATTTTGGTTTTACAGGTACCCCTATTGATAAAAAAGATAGATCAGTATATAGAGTATTTGGAAGTTTGATTGATAAATATGGTTTTAAAGAATCTAAAGATGATGGTGCAACAATTCCAATAAAATATATCGGTAAGCTACCAAAACTGTTTATCGAAGGTAATGAAACAATTGATGCATTATTTAATAGAATAATTGGTGCAGAACCGGACATGACTCAAGAATTAAAAATTAAATTGAAAAAAAAGTATGTTACTCCAACAAAAATTGCAGAATCTCCAGAGAGAATTAAAAAAATTGCATTTGATATCGTTGAGCATTATACAAAAAATGTACTAGATGATGGGTACAAGGCTATGATCGTAGCATCATCAAGAGAAGCTGCTGTTTTATATAAAAGAGAATTAGATCGATTAAATGCGCCTCTATCAAAAATTATCATGGATCAAAAACATGGTGAATGTGGTAAAGATGGATATAATTGGGATGAATATTATCTTACCGATCAAGAAAAAAGACAGATAGAGATCTCTTTCATAGATTCAAAAAATGCGATTAAAATTCTCATAGTTGTAGATATGTTACTAGTTGGATTTGACGCACCAATTGTCAGAGTATTATATCTTGATAAATCTCTCAAAGAACATGCTTTACTTCAAGCAATTGCTAGAGTGAATAGACCATATGATGAATGGAAAAGTGAAGGATTGGTTGTCGATTATTATGGGATAACAAAGAATATTCAAAAAGCATTGGAAGTATTTGATACTGAAGATATTCGAGGGGCTTGGGAATCAGATGATTTTGAATCACCAGAGTTAAAACTATATCATGAAAAGGTAATGAATCACCTCAAAGGTCACGATATAAAAAATATAGATATCATTAAGATCATAAAGGCTTTTGAATATACAAATAAACGTGATACATTTCACCAAGATTTTAAAAAATTTGCCAAAGTTTTAAATTTGCAAATGTATAAAAAAGAATCAATTCAATATGTTGATGATTTTAAAAATTTATCTAAAATAAGACAGTTATTAAAAAATACATACGATAAGCCAGGAGAACATACCCAAAAATATGCCTCAAGAATTCAAAAAATTATCAATGATGCCATAAGATCAAAAGGAGTTTTAGATCTGATTAAACCCACAGAAATTACATTTGAAAATTTTTTAGCATTTGCATCAAAAATTGAAGACCCACAAGCAAGAACTATTTTGGTTAAAAATATGGCAATGCAAGTTATAGAAGAAAATCGCCCCCAGAATCCTGTATATTATGAAAAATTATGGCAAATACTCAAAAGATTAATTGATAAGGAAGAGGAACGTAGAAAAAATAATGCAAATTATTTTAATCCCGAATTAGAAAACAAGATCAAAGAAGTTTATGAAAGAGCACTATCAATTGAA
>JABAAA010000204.1 GCA_014239005.1 Alphaproteobacteria bacterium
CCGCAAGCCCGCGTCGCGTGCAGCGGTTTGTTCCAAAAGACACAGGCGCGCTTCCAACGCCGCCCACCGTCGCAAATCTTCGCTCAACGACTGCCTTCGCAAGAACAGAGGATCGAGCCCTTCCGAGATCGCCTTCTCCGCCAGCACCTTCTCCGGTACATCCGTGTCTGCAAACGACGCCATAAGAAACCAAAGTCACCAACACGCTCGACAAGGGGCAGCCGAGCAAGAGCGAGCCCCAAAGAGCTTCGAGGCGCACGAGGCAAAAACCCTCCTCCCTTCTCGTCAGCATGCTATCATGGGGAAGCAAAACTACCAAGCCTAGCGTTCCTGTAGTGTTCCTGTAGTGTTCCTGTAACGTTCCTGTACGATGTCCGATCCTGCCCTCCCCTTCGATCGCCGCGACGGCACGATATGGTACAACGGGTCTTTGCGCTCTTGGGCG
Organism: Alphaproteobacteria bacterium; assembly: GCA_014239005.1. Classification (GTDB taxonomy): domain Bacteria; phylum Pseudomonadota; class Alphaproteobacteria; order JABAAW01; family JABAAW01; genus JABAAW01. Next base: position 446 of record JABAAA010000204.1, read on the forward strand.
GATGCCAAGTTGCATGTCATGAGCCACGGGCTGCACTACGCCTCCTGCGTCTTTGAAGGAATCCGAGCCTACGGCGGCAGCCCCTACAAGATTAGAGAGCATTACGAACGTTTTCACGAATCGGCGACGTTGCTCGATTTTTCCATTCCCTACGATGTGCCGACCTTGGAGCAGGCGACGAGAACGTTGTTGACAGAAAACAGCTTGAGCGAAGCTTACATTCGTCCCGTCGCGTGGCGCGGCTCCGAGCAAATGGCGATCGCCGCCGACAAGACGACGATCCATGTCGCCATCATCGCGTGGAACTTTGGCGACTACTTCGGCGCACGTCTGAAAGGAATCTCTCTGATGCTTTCGGCGTGGCGTCGCCCCTCGCCGGATAGCGCGCCGTGCAACAGCAAGGCTGCAGGGCTTTATACGATCTGCACGCTCGCCAAGCACGAGGCGCAACGCAAGGGTTTCGACGACGCACTGATGCTCGACTACAGAGGGCAGATCGCCGAATCGACGGGCGCGAACATCTTCCTTGTCATCGACGGAAAACTCCACACGCCCAAACCCGATTGTTTCCTCGACGGCATCACGCGACGGACGATCGTGCGTCTTGCGCAAGAGCAGGGCATCGAGGTGGTCGAGCGCGCCGTGCTGCTCGAAGACCTTGAACGCGCGCAGGAGGTCTTTCTCACAGGCACTGCCGCCGAAGTCACGCGGGTGCGCACGATCGAGGCGAACGGCTCCTCCCACGAATTCGCCGAGGATGCCATCACGCAAAAACTCGCTGCACTCTACGACGCGCAAGCAAGATCAAAAACAAGACCGAAAGCAAGACCGAAAACAATGTCAACAGCGCGGGCGTGAACGCCGACCTCTCCCCCTCTGTCCGCCTGCGCGAGCATGCTCTTGCCTACCTCGCGCGCTTTCCCGCGACCAAGTTCAAGTTGTACAAAGTCCTCGTGCGATGGGCAAAGCGGCGCGGGTTAGAGACGGATCGACAGCAGCTGGAAGCCTTGATCGAGGGCTTGCAAGAACACGGCTATGTGGACGACGAAAAGTTCGCCCTTGCAAGAGCGCGCAGTCTTCAGGCGCGCGCTGCCAGTTTGACGGACATTCGCGCCCGACTCGCCAAGGACGGTATCGCGCGCGAGCAGATCCAACAGACGCTTGACACCCTCACCGAGAGCGAGGACAAGGAGGAGATGGAGATATTGTCAGCGCTCAGGGTGGCGCAAAAAAAGAAGATCGGTCCTTTCCGCTCCCCCCAGCCTGCCGATCGTGCCTTGCAAGCGAAAAACCGACAGAAGGACATCGCAGCCCTGGCGCGAAGGGGGTTCGGATGGGGAGTCGTGCAAAAGATCATGCAAGCCAGCGACGAAGATTTGTGCGCATGGCAGAAACAATTGCAAGAACAAATCCGTTAGTGTAGAATCGCAAAAGGACGAAGTGTGGGGGACGCGGGGGACGCGAGAAGCGGAGGAAGAAAAAAAGGTGACAAGGATGACACACGAACGAAGACGGACGAGCGATAAGAAAGAACGCAGGGACAAACGTAAGGACAAGGGACTTTTCGCAGCTCCTTTTCTTCGCCTTCCGCGTGGCTGGGAGACGCCTGAGCGCGACGCGACACCTGAATCCGTCTTTCTCGCGCGCCGTGATGTTGTGCG
>JABAAA010000205.1 GCA_014239005.1 Alphaproteobacteria bacterium
AAACAATCCTTCGAAGGGCTCGGTGAAGTTGCTCAGATAGCCGCAGTCCTTGAGCGCGCGCGTGAAGAAGCGCGCATAGAGCAAGTGCAAAATAGCATGCTCTACGCCGCCGATGTACTGATCGACGGGCAGCCAGCGTTGCGCCTCGTCAGAGACAGCTCTGTTTTCGTTGCGCGGATCGCAAAAGCGTAAAAAGTACCACGAAGACTCGACGAAGGTATCGAAGGTGTTGGTGTCACGCTCGGCTCTCGCGTTGCAGGCGGGACAAGGGGTGATTCGCCAAGCCTCGTTCTGTTCCAAGGGGTTTCCCGGATGTTCAAAGCTCACCTCCTCAGGCAGGGTGAGCGGCAGCTCGGAGCGCGGCACGGGCACGATGCCGCAGCGCGGGCAATGGACAACGGGAATCGGACAGCCCCAGTAGCGCTGACGCGAAATGCCCCAGTCGCGCAGTCGCCAAGTCGTCTCTTTTCTGCCCAGACCTTTTTCTTGCAAATGCTCTGTCGCGCGCGCGATGGCATCCGCGATCGAAAGCCCGTCCAAGAAACGAGAATTGATCAAGCGACCCTCGCCTGTCCATGCCTCCTCGGTGACGGCGAAAGATTTTTCATCCGCTCCCTCAGGCAAGACGACGGGCTTGATCGCCAAGTCGTGTTGCAGGGCGAAATCCAAGTCGCGCTGGTCGTGCGCGGGGCAGCCGAAGATCGCTCCCGTGCCGTATTCCATCAGCACATAGTCGCAGACGAACAACGGCAGCGTCAGGCTTTCGTCGAAGGGGTGGAGCAGGCGTAGCCCCGTGTCGATGCCGCTCTTGTCCTCGTGGGAGGCATCGTGTCCTTGTTGCTGCGTCTTGCGATTCACCTGCAAGATGTAGGCAGCGAGTGCAGGATGGCTTTTCGCCAAGGCTTCGCTCAAAGGATGGTTCGGCGAGACGGCGCAGAAGGTTGCGCCGAAGAGCGTATCGGGACGCGTGGAGAAGACCTGCAACCTGTCCGTTGGCATTTTTGGCAGATTTTCTGCGGGCAGAGTGTCGTTGTTGGGTGCGATAGGAAAATCGATCAAGCACCCTTCCGATTTTCCTATCCAGTTGCGTTGCATGGTTTTGACCTTCTCGGGCCATTGCGGCATGCGGTCGAGCTCCTCGAGCAGTTGCGGAGCGTAGTCGGTAATTCTGAGAAACCATTGTTCGAGTTTTCGTTTTTCGACAACGGCTCCCGAGCGCCAACCTTTTCCGTCGATGACCTGCTCGTCGGCAAGCACCGAGTTTTCGCTCGGATCCCAATTGACCCATGCCTCCTTTCTGTAGGCGAGTCCGCGTTCTAGGAAGTCCAAGAACATGCCCTGTTCGTGCCTGTAGTAAGAGGGGTGGCAGGTTGCAATCTCGCGCTGCCAGTCGAGCGCGAGCCCCATCGATTGCAACTGCGCGCGCATGGCATCGATGTTGGCGTGCGTCCAAGCCTTCGGATGCTGTTTGTGTTCGAAGGCTGCGTTCTCGGCGGGCAGCCCGAAGGCGTCCCAACCCATCGGATGCAGCACATCGAAGCCTTGCGCGCGATAGAAACGCGCCAGCACATCGCCAAGCGTGTAGTTGCGCACATGTCCCATGTGGATATTTCCCGAAGGGTAGGGAAACATCTCGAGAATGTACTTTTTACGCCCGCTCGGAGGAAGCAACCCTCGTCGTTGTTGCGTCTTCTGCCAGCGTTGCTGCCAAGTCTTTTCGACGGCTCTGTGGTCGTAGCGCGTCGAGTTGTCGCATCGTGCGGTCACGCGTCGTCGATCGGAGGATGTGTCAAAGGTTGGCGTTGGTGAGCAAGTCTCGCGCACGCGTGAGCATCGTCTCTTCGATTTTTTGTACGGTTTCTGCGGAGGTCGCCTCCTCGCGCCAGCGTCCGTTTTTCAGGCTCTGCGAGAAGACGACGACATCGAGCGCGTCCGAGCGAAAGTCCGCGCCCGTGATGCGCACCGTGATCTTGTAGCGGCGGCGAGGAGTTTCGGGCGGAGAGTACCAGTCGGTAGCGATCACACCGCCGGCGAAGTCCGACGAGAGTAGTGGCATAAACGCGA
>JABAAA010000206.1 GCA_014239005.1 Alphaproteobacteria bacterium
CGCGCTCGCTCGCAGAATGCACGCCATAGCGCACGGCTTGCCGTGTGCGTCCATGATATTTTGCACGCCCGCTGACGCGGGGTCTTTTGCGAGGGATTACTCCCTCGCGCTCCCCGCGTGCTACGCACGCGATGTTTTGCATCCATCAATACAAAAAGCGTGCGTTTGTCGCGCGAGCGCGTGCCATCAAAAGCACAAGCGCGAGCGCAACAAATGCGCTCCTCGTCACCTCAACAAACCCTATTTTTATCTACCTCCCCTTCCCCATCTCCCGCAAAAAGTCGAGCGCATCACGCAACGACCCCGTCTCCGCCTCTCCAGCTCCCCCCAAAACTTTAGACAAATCTCCCGCAACAACCTTCCCCCCCTCGACACCCCACTGGTCGAAGGGATTCGTTCCCCACAAAACTCCCTCCACAAAAACTCGATGCTCGTACAACGCCAACAACATTCCCAACACAAAAGGAGAGAAATCCGAATACATTAACAAATTGGACGGATGCCCTCCCGCCAAATAACGTTGTCGAGAAACCTCGTCTCCCCCCCCTTCTCGCCCGCGCATCAGAACCTCCATCTGCGCCAAACAATGCGCGACAAGACGAGTGCTACCACGCGCCGAAAGCCAAAAATCGCATGAAAAAGGCTCCGCTCCCTGATGCAACCATTGAAAAACACTGTGCTGAGCGACGCTCCCATGCCCCCCCCACAACAAGGAAGCCGTCCTCTCCGAAAGTCTCCCCCTATCCGCTCGCACACCTGCTCGCACAGCTGCTTGCATAGCCTTTCCTCCCGACTCCATCACCAGCTGTTGTAAAAACAAAGGGACGCTCCGTAGTCTTGAATCGTATGGAAGCACCGCGTGGTTCGAAAATCCCCAAAAGTTGCGATACCACACGCTCAACAATCCCATCACGACGGGTATGTTCTTCTCTAGGGGCTCTTGCTGAAAATGCCTGTCTGCAACCTCTGCGCCTTTAAGAAACTGCGCGAACAAGCTTGTACCCAACAACAACTCTGCCGACAAGCTTACCGCCGACCATACCGAGTAGCGTCCTCCGACGCTCGAAGGTAGAAGGAAGATATGTTCGCTCGGCAGAGACAAGGAGGGCAGAACCTCGTTCACCGCATCGGGAGCAGCCGTCACCGCCACAAAGTGACGCCATAACGAATCTCCCAACGCGGGACGCATCCAACGCATCAAGGCTCGCGCGTTATGCAGAGTCTCCTCAGTGCGAAAACTCTTGGAGACCACAAACACCAAACAGCGTCGAGGATCGATCGGCGGACGGGCTACGCTCAACAGGTCGGGAAGCGCATCGAATCCTGAAACGAAGGACAGGCGCGTCTGTTCTTGTGTTGTCGTTTTGCGTCGTTGTGCTGCCTCTGCTTGCATGGCTTCGACGAGCAGGCGTGTTCCGAGCTCTGATCCTCCGATGCCGACATGGATAAGTTCGGTGAGGGGTTCGCCTTGCTCGTTGCGGATGTTGCCCGCCTGCCATGCTTTGGCGAAATCTTTGCAGGCTTTGCGAGCGAGGAGGAAGGTCGGACGCTCGTCCTGTCCCCACGGCGAGAGGAGGGGTTCTCGGCTTCGGCTACGGAGCGCGGTGTGGAGGGCGGCGCGTTGTTCGCTGCGATTGACGAGCGCACCGTGCAGCATGGCGTCTCGTTGTTCTTCTATGTTGGCGGCGCGCGCGAGGTGGAGAAGGGCATCGAGGGCTTTTGTATCGATGAGGTTTCGAGAAAAATCAAAGAGGAGGGTGTCGAGGCGAAGAGAGAATTTTTGGGCGCGGTGGGGGTTGTTGTCGTAGAGGGTTGCGAGCGGGATGCTTTGCAGTCGCTTGCGATGCTCGACGAGGGTTTTGTGGAGCGAAGCTGTTGTTTTATCGGGGGACATCGTCATGGGGGGAGGGTAGCAGAAATCGACGATGAACGACGGAGGGGCTGACGGAAATAGGGGTTTGTATGCATCTGCCTCTGCTCGCCTGCGCTTTTTAAGGAGCGCGCTTCGCAGAGGCAGATAAGTACTTATCAGAGTGTAAAACAAACGCGTGCGTAGCAC
>JABAAA010000207.1 GCA_014239005.1 Alphaproteobacteria bacterium
GAACCCGTCGGCTGTTCCAACCTGCCGTGCAGCGGCGCGCCCAGCGCACCGATGAAGGTTTCTTCGGAGCTTTGCATCCTTGCTTCGCCTCTTGACAAACCTTGTCAAGTACTCTTTGTCTTGTTGTGCGTTTCTGCTAAAATAACTGCTATAGTGGCATGGATTCTACCCTAATCTTGACGCGAACGCAAAGACGAGACAAAAGAATGACATTTTTTGACGCAGACGGCAAAACGGGCGTGGCAGCGCGCGACCTCTCGAAAAACGCGGGAGACGCGCGCGGAGAATCAAGCGGAGAATCAAGCGAAGAATCAAGCTTGGCTCGCGCTGTTTTGGCGGCGGGTTGCTTTTGGGGTGTGGAAGCGCGTTTGCGACGCGTTCGCGGCGTGAAAGCCAGCGAGGTTGGCTACACGGGCGGCGCGACGCACGCCCCTACCTACCGCGAGGTTTGCCGAGGCAAGACCGGACACGCCGAGGCTTGCGCGCTTGCCTTCGATCGTGCCGAGCTCGACTACGAAGCCCTGCTGCAAGCCTTTTGGACGCTCCACGATCCGACGCAGAAAGACCGCCAAGGCGCCGATGTCGGAACACAATACCGCTCGGCGATCTTCTTCCTCGACGAGGCGCAACGCCGTATCGCCGAACGCTCGCGCGCGCAAGTGCAAGAGCGTCTTCGCCTGCCGATTGCCACCGAGATTGCCCCTGCGACGCGTTTTTGGCGTGCCGAAGAGTATCACCAACGTTACTTGGACAAACGACACGGGCAGGTCGCAGAGGCTCAAGAGCTGGCGCGCGTCTTCTGAACTTCTGCACACACGATGCCCGTCTGTAGCCATGCCACTTTCGCTGTTCAACACCGCTTCCGGCGAAGTCGAGGAATTTCGACCCTACGACAAGGATCTCGTGCGCCTCTATGTGTGCGGTCCGACCGTCTATGATCGCATCCACTTGGGAAACGCGCGCTCGCTCGTCGTCTTCGACCTCGTGGCACGAACGCTGCGCCGACACTACAAGAAGCTGCTCTATGTACGCAACATCACCGATGTCGACGACAAGATCTTGGCACGCGCGCGCGAAGAAGGCGTCAAGCCTTCGCTGCTGACAGCGCGCACGATCGCATCGTTTCACGCCGACGCTTGCGCCTTGGGGTGCATCGAACCCGACGAGGAGCCGCGCGCGACCGAGCATATCGAGAGCATGATTACGATGATCGAACGTTTGCTTGCCAACGGCAACGCTTATACAAGCGACGACGGGCATGTTCTGTTTTCGGTGAGAAGTTTTGAGGGCTACGGCAAGCTTTCACGACGGGGCAGTGCAGATTGCCTTGAGGACAACCTCGACGGAGCGCGCGTAGCCCCCCTGCCCTGTCGGCGCGAAGAGGGAGATTTCGTGTTGTGGAAACCGGCAACAGAACACGAAGAGGGCTGGAATTCGCCATGGGGAGATGGCAGACGCGGCAGACCGGGATGGCATATCGAATGCTCGGCGATGAGCCGCATGCATTTGGGCGGCAAGATCGATCTGCACGGCGGCGGGCAAGATTTAATCTTTCCTCACCACGAGAACGAGATCGCCCAGTCGCGCGCAGCCCATCCCGACGAGCCTTTCGTCAAACACTGGATGCATCACGGCTATGTGCTGTGCGAGGGCAAGAAGATGTCGAAGTCGCTGGGAAACTTTCACTGCGTCCGCGACCTGTTGCAGCGCGTCAGCGGGGAGGCGATTCGCCTGACGTTGCTACGCGCCCACTATCGTCATCCGTTAGATTTTTCGATGCAACGTTTGTGCGAATCGGAAAAAAACCTCGACCGCCTGTACAAGCACGCAAGCCTGGCGGACGGCAAGGAGGCGGATGCCTCTGCGTTGCCCGACAAGGCCGCCAAAGCCTTCAAGGGGGTCGAGGAGGCACTCTCTCAGGACTTGAACACGCCGCTGGCATTGGAGTGTTTGTTCTTTCTGGCAGGATATGCCTCGGAATCGAAAGGCGCAGAACAGACGCACGCAGCACGCGCGATCCGACACGCGGGGGGATTGTTGGGGTTGTTGCAAGACGC
>JABAAA010000208.1 GCA_014239005.1 Alphaproteobacteria bacterium
AATCCAGCACCTTGTCCTTGTTGAAAGATTTGCGCAACGAGTTGGGATCGAACAGCGATCGGCTGTATGCTTCGAGACGCGATCCCATGCTTGAGCTGCGGTCGTTGGCAAGAGATGTTGCCAAGGAATCGCACGGTCGTCGCAAGCGTCTGGCTTCCTATGCAGAGTCGCTGGACTACGCGATTTCGGGCTTGGAGCGCACGGTGTTCAGCATGGGTGTGCCGCCCGATTTCTTGGCGGGCTTGGGCTACGAGCTTTCGCCCGTCGTGGCGAACGCGGACAGGAGTTCCGATGGCAACGATAGCGAAGGAGAGGTGTTGTTGAGCGCAGGACTGGGCGGTCCTTTGGACGGAGAAGAGGCAGAGGAGGTCGAGGCGGGCTACAGTCAGACCTTCGCCGATTTGGACGACAAGTTTGAACGTTTCGATGCGTTGCGGAAGCTGGTGGGATGCATGCCGCTTTCGCATCCGTTGCACGGGCAGGGGCGCTTCATCAGCGGTTACGGCAGGCGGGTCGATCCCTTCACGCGCGAACCCGCGATCCACTACGGTATCGACTACGGCGCCTGGTACGACACTTCGGTCTATTCGGGTGGTAGGGGTCGCGTTTCCTTTACCGGCTACAAGAACGAGTACGGCCGTGTGGTCGAGATCGACCATGGGTGCGGTTTTCAGACGCGCTACGCGCATCTCAGCAGCATCAGCGTGAAGATCGGTCAAGAGGTGGATGGCGATACCGTCTTGGGTGCCGTCGGCAATACGGGACGCAGCACGGGTCCGCATCTGCACTACGAGGTGAGACTAGAGAACAGTCCGTTCGACCCGAAGCCCTTTGTCGCGGGGGTGCGCGATGTTTTCTAACAAGGCGAGCGGCAAGTCTTCTGTTCCCGCCGTGTCGCAGGCGATCGATCTGAAGCAGGAGTTCATCGAGCTGGAGGAGGGGGCGCCTTCGATCTTGAGCCGTGCCGTCGTCGTCAAGGGCAACGTTCAGAAAAACGGCGACATCCACATGGAGGGAACCTTGCGCGGCAACATGCGTGCAAGGACGATCACGTTAGGCTCGACGGCGAATGTGCGCGGTAACATTTCGGGCGAGCATGTCCGTTGTTCGGGAAAGGTTGAGGGAAACATCACGGCTCGCGTCGTCGAGTTGTTTTCGACGGCTCGAGTGAAGGGCAATGTTGTCCACGAGACCTTGGCGATCGAGGGCGGGGCGCAGTTGGACGGCATGTGTCGCAGGAGCGCTGATTTGCCGAAGTTAATGGAGAAGGTTTCGCAGGAAGACGGCTTCGAGCCCATGGTATTAGAGGCGGACAACGGCATCGGCGACAAGAAGGGGGGCAGCAGGGGCATCATGGGCTTCGGCTCCAACAACAAGGAGAAGACACCCGCGGTCGCAACGAAGTCGTAAAGAAGGGCAGGACGGGACGTTGCCTTGTAAATTTTGCGGCGAGGGGTGACGCTTCGCACGTTTTTTCGCATCCACCTCTGTTTTTTGTCAATTCAAACGCACTAGCTCCAAAAAATAAGGGCTGAATAAAGAGTGGAATAAGGGGCGTTAGAGATATAATTCTCGAAAAGGACGCGTGCGAACAGAAGCAGACGCGCACCGCACCCTGCTTGACAAATTGATGTCAAATAAAACTCTTCTGCGTCTCCTCCTCTTTAGCAGCACCTTGATCAGCACTTTGATTAGCACCTTGTCCGCACATCGCCAAGAATTTGTCCTCGTCCATAACCTCAACACCCAACTCCCCTGCAAGCCGAACCTTGCTGCCAGCCTTCTCTCCAACGACCAAATAGTCGACGCTTCCAGACAATCCCGTAACAACACGAGCTCCCGCACGCTCGGCAAACTTTCGCGCTTGATTCCTACCGAAGCGAGTCAAACTTCCCGTGAAAACTAAAGTCTTTCCTGTAAGGACGCTCTTGCCAATGCTTGCCTCCTCTACCTCCTCGCTGACAACCTCGATCTCTTCCAACAGCGCCTCCAGCGCCGACACATTCGCAGCTTCGGA
>JABAAA010000209.1 GCA_014239005.1 Alphaproteobacteria bacterium
CCATCTGCCGCGCGCCTGCGTGATATAGCTGTCCCTCTTCGCCTCCCATTGCCTCTTCACTCCCGCATTGTAATTCACATACAACTTTCCCCTCACCACACTCCATTGGTTAGGATCCCCTCTCACCGTATATCCTTGCGAAACCCCATAAGCACAATATCCCCCAAACTGCGGCGCGTATCGAGCAGGACTGCCCAAAAAAGTCTCCCGATTCTGCGCGCTGGAAAACAACCACGTAACTCCCCCCCAACGCGCCTGGTGCGAAGGACTGCCCCTTACCGCACGCCCTTCGGTGAAGTAAGAAACCGCATCATACCCCTCCAAAGCTTTTCCCCCCCGCGTGTGGTAAGAACTCTTTCCCTCCGCAATAGAAGCAAAGCCCAGCAACACAAGCCCGGCAAACAAAACGACGCCGCCCCTCCCAAGCCGCCTTGCGGACAACATCCCCCGAAAAGACTCGATCACAAACATAGCAAACCTCCTTGATTCACAAAGCTGACGCATTTCCAATTTTCTCCCCCATCTCCCCAATTATTCTCCTCAATCCTCCTCCCCACTCCATCGTCTCCCCTACTACACGCATCGCTAGGTAATTGTCAAATGCTCTGCCGCCAACATGATGCTCTGAACCTCCTGACGGTCAGAAATATGCGGCGCAGCAACAGCACCCAAAACACGCCAATTGCCAAACCGCTCCAAAACATCGCGTGCGTCCAACGCCATCTCCCTCATCAAATCCTTGGGAATATGCTTGTTGCGAACCGCTGCAAAAACCCTTTGCGCATCCTCAATGTCAGGATAGATAAATGCCACCAACCAACAACTGGGCGCTGCAAACTGCTGAATCGCTTCTAACAAAGCTCCGATGCGAACCCTCCTGCTGTCGACAACGATCGCCGAAAGCGGCAACGGCAGAAAATTCTGATGCATATGCCGTATGTCTATATTCTCCAGCAGGGTAACGCGAGGCTCGTCGATCACACGCGAAGCACCTTCCCTTGCAATGCTGATTGCAAAAAGTCTGCGTGCTCCTTCCTCCAGCAACACGCGGGAACAATCTCCCTCCTGCAGTCCCAAGTCTACGGCGATTCGTCCTGTGGCAGAAAAACGAAATTTGCTCATGGCGTACAGCAAGTTCGAGTTGGGTTGCGGACGTTGCGTCTGTTGCACCGTCGTCGAGACCAGTCGCAACGGAACGGATTCCGAGACCATCTCGCCGATATTCGATATGCAATGCTTCTTGAAGAAGACTCGCCCCTCCTCGATCAGCTGCTGCGCATGCCATCGATTGCGCGCAAGACGCTGCTTCACCAAGGCATTGACGACGCTCACCGTACGCGCGTCAACGAATTGTGCGTGCCTATCCATCTTCCCTCTCCCTTCCGTGCGGTTGTTATTGTTGTGATTGCAACGGAAATTCATGCGCTCTGCAACAAACATCGCAAAAAGAGTCGCAGAAAATCTGCCGTGTCCTCCCTCGTCGTGTTGTTACATGCTTAGCGCACCAACTTGGATATTTCTTTGAAGCCACCTCCTTGCGATGTTTGTTGCCAGTCGAACAGCAGCATCTCGCTGCTGACAATTTCAATTCCTGCAGCGCGCAGGCTCTCGAGCGCACAACGGCGGTCGTCGCGTTTACGCGAGGTCGTCGCATCCTCAACGACAAGAACGCGAAAACCTCTTCGTTGCAAATCGCGTGCTGTCTGCCAAACGCAGATATGCGTCTCGATACCCGCAAGCACCACCGTCGAGCGCGATGCGTTGTTTAAAGATTCTAAAAGCTTCTCGTCGTCGGCAACCGAAAAACATCTTTTTTCGCCGAACTGCGCGCCTTGCGGCAAGCTCTCACGCAACACAGATGCCGTCTTGCCCAAGCCCTGCGGATACTGCTCCGAGACCAGCACCGGCACCTCGAAAAGAGGCATCGCCTTCAATAGCCGAACATTGCACGCAAGCATCTCCTCGCACTTCGCCATCGCAGGCAACAGCTTCTCCTGCACATCGAC
>JABAAA010000020.1 GCA_014239005.1 Alphaproteobacteria bacterium
TGATCTTCAGGTTGACCGCTTTGGCGTCAAGCTCGGCAACGTCCAATGTCGCGCGCTTGTTGTAATCGACCTCGAACGATTGCGGATAGGTGAAGTTCTCCGCCTCTTCGGGAGCGAAGAAGACTTGCTGCGTGCGTCCTCCCAGCCTTTCGTGATGCATCGCCACAGCTTGTTGCTCTGCTTGTTGGTCTGCCTGTTGGTCTTCTAGCGCTGCCATACCCTGACCTCCCCTTCGTAAGGATCGACGGTGTCGATCTCGTGCGGAAACGTACAGCGCCAGCTTGCGTTTCAGGAACGCTACTTCCAGCTCGGTCGTCTCGCCCTCGACGGCATCGACGCCGAGGCTCTCGATGTTGCCGCCGACAAAGATGGTGCCGTCGTACATGGAATCGCCCAAGTTTTTGCCTGCGTCGCCGCACACGATCATCCTTCCGCGCTGCATCATGAACCCGGATAATATTCCTGTCTTTCCGCCGACGATGATCGTTCCCCCCTTCATGTCGATTCCCGTGCGTGATCCGACATCGCCCTTGCAGACGAGATCGCCGCCGCGCAAGGCTGCGCCGAAAGTGGATCCTGCGTTTTTCTCGATGACGACCGAGCCCGCCATCATGTTCTCTGCACACGACCATCCGACGCGCCCCTTGATGCGGATGTTGGGACCGTCGATCAAGCCGCAGCCAAAGTAGCCCAAGCTGCCCTCGATGTGCAAGTTCAGGCGGTTGAGAATGCCCACCGCCAACGAGTGCTTGGCACCAGGGTTCTGCAGCACGATCGTGCCGTAGCCCTCACTCATGAGCTGCCTGATCTTCAGGTTGACCGCTTTGGCGTCAAGCTCGGCTACGTCCAATGTCGCGCGCTTGTTGTAATCGACCTCGAACGATTGCGGATAGGTGAAGTTCTCCGCCTCTTCGGGAGCGAAGAAGACTTGCTGCGTGCGTCCTCCCAGCCTTTCGTGATGCATCGCCACAGCTTGTTGCTCTGCTTGTTGGTCTGCCTGTTGGTCTTCTAGCGCTGCCATACCCTGACCTCCCCTTCGTAAGGATCGACGGTGTCGATCTCGTGCGGAAAGACGCTTCGGATCGCCACCTCTTCGGAGGCGAGTGCGGTGAATTCGTCGCTTTCGTAGAGCACCATGGGTTTCGCCGCCATGGAATCTTTTGCAAGCCCCAAGCTGTCGTGGGTGGCGACGAGATAGGTGAAGACGCCGTCTAATACATCGACCGATTCTTTCATCGCCTGTTCGAGCTCGATGCCTTCGGAGAGGCGGTCAGCGATATAGACGGCGATGAGCTCGCTATCGCAGTTGGACATGAATCGATGCCCGCGCCGCTCCATCTCGCGCCGCGAGTTCCAATAGTTCGTCAGCTGCCCGTTGTGGACAACCGAGATGTCGGCAAAGGGGTATGCCCAATAGGGATGGGCGGATCGTATGTCGACATCGGATTCGGTCGCCATGCGCGTATGCCCGATCGCATGCGATCCTTCGAACCCCTCCAGCGCGTAGTCCGATGCGATCTGTTGGGCGTCGCCGAGGTCTTTGACGAGCTCCAAAGACTTGCCGAGCGAGAGGATCTCTGCGCCCTCGACATCTTCGATGAAGTTGGCAAGGCGTCGCAAGTCTCCCTCGAAGGCGAAGCGGTAGCGATAGGCGTACTCGCGCACCTTCTCGGGACGAATGTTTTTTGCGCCCAGCTCTTCCAGCCGTGCATCGACGGTGTCTTTGCGCTCGGCGATCTGCTTGGCGATGCGAAAGCCGTGCAAGGTCTCTTCCTGCTCGGCGAACTTGATGCGCATGATATAGTCGCCGCTCTTGCTGCCGCTTTTGCCGTTCGCCCCGCCCCCTTCTGCTTGACCGTAGAGCGCCAAGCCCGTCGAATCGGGTCCCCGATGCTTCAGCGCCGTCAGCATCTGCGTCATCTGCTCGCCGATCTTCGCCTGACGCCCTTTGTGAATAAGTCCCGCGATGCCACACATAGTTTGCTCCTTTTGCTTCGCTGTTGTCTTGCTGTGTCTATGCTCACCTTACGGCAGGCAATCCCAGTATGTTTCGAGATCCCACTCGGTGACAGTGCCCATGAACCGTTCCCACTCGTCGCGCTTGTAGTGCAAGAAGACCCTGAGCATGTCGTCCGGCATGGAGGCAGCGATGACCTTGTCTTCTTCGAGTCGCTCCAAGGCTTCGCCCAACGAGAGGGGTAGTTTTCTGACCTTTTTGCCTTTTTCGATCGCCTCGTAGATGTTCCGATTCTCCGGTTCGCCAGGGTCCATGTTTCGTGCAATGCCGTCGTCGAAGGCTTGCAAGACGGCGCCCGCCATGAGGTAGGGGTTCACCATGGAATCGACGGCGCGATATTCGAAGCGTCCCGGTGCCGAGACGCGCAAGCCGCAGGTTCGGTTTTGGTATCCCCAGTCGGCATAGACGGGGGCCCAAAAGCCCGTATCCCACAGGCGTCGGTAGGAGTTGACCGTCGAGCAGCCAATGGCGGTGAGCGCGGGCAGATGCTCGACGACGCCGCCGATCGCCTTCAAGCCGACAGGACCGGGCTTGTGCTGGTCGACGCTGGTATCGGGCATGAAGAAGTTTTCGCCGCCTTGCCAGTACGCGAAGGCTTGCGGCATGCCCGTTGCGCCATCGCGCTGCAGGGATTCTTTAAACTTTTCCTCCCCCCCCTTCCACAAGGAAAGGTTGTGGTGACAGCCCGAAGCAGAAACGCCCATAAAGGGCTTGCTCATGAAACAGGCGATGAGGTTTTCTTCGCGCGCGACTTGCGCACAAATTTGTCGATAGGTGGCAAGGCGGTCTGCGGTGCGCAGACAATCGTCGAAGGTGTAGTTGAGCTCCAGCTGCCCTGGCGCGTCCTCGTGGTCGCCCTGGATCATGTCCAAGCCCATCGCGCGCGCGTAGCGGATCACCTTCATGAAGACGGGACGCAAGGATTCGAACTGATCGATGTGGTAGCAGAAGGGTTTGGAGAATCCATCGCCCGGTTTTCCGTCCTCGCGTCGTTTGAGCCACATCATCTCGGGCTCTGCGCCGCTGCGCAGTTGCATGCCGTTCTTTTTCTGAAAGGCTTCGTGGAGGATGCGCAAGTTTCCTCGGCAATCGGAGGTCAGGTGTCCGCCGGGGTTCTCATTCTCTTCGCGGTTGCGGAAGCAGGTGACATAGACACTGCCGACGCGTTTGTCCCAGGGCAGTTGCACGAAGGTCTCCGGATCGGGAATGCCGACGAGCTCGGAGGCTTCGGGTCCGTAGCCAATGTACTCCCCGTGCCGATCGGTAAACAGGTTGGCGGTTGCGCCGTAGACGAGCTGGAATCCTTTCTGCGCCATGCTCTCCCAATGGTCGGCAGGCACGCCCTTGCCGACGATGCGTCCCGTCACCGAGATGAACTGATAGTAGATATATTCGATCTTCAAACCGTCGATGAGTTTCCTCACCTCTTTGACGCGATCCGCGCGTCCTTTTGCCTCGACATGGGCTTCCAAATCACTCATGGAGTTTCTCCTCGTATAGACATAGACAGGGAAAAGAGAACATCAGCTCCAAGGGAAGGGGCTTTTGCTCGTGGGATGCAACGCTCCGCGCTCGTAGCGCGCGAAGCGGAAGGGTTCCAGCAAGGCGCTTGTCGCGCCCAGCAGCTCTTCGGCGACCAAATGACCGACCCCGATCATCTTGTAGCCGTGGTTCGAATCGGCGATCACATAGACATTGTCGCAGAAACGATCGAAGACGGGAAAGCTGTCGGGAGTAAAGCATCCGACCCCGCCTGAGGGTTCTTCGAGGTAGAGCGATCGTTTTCCTTCAAATCGCTGTTGACAGGCAGCAAGCGCGCAGCACCACATGTCAGGAAAGGTTTTGCTGGCTGTAAACTGCGGCGATTCCGGACCGTAAGGGTCGACGGCGACCTCGTCGGCTTCAAGGTCGATCTTGTACGGTGCCGCCCCACCTTGCACGCCCCCGAAGTTCCGATCGGGCTTGTAGTAGACGCCCCATATGCCTTCCTTCACGATCTCCTTGCCGCTCTGTTTGTCGATGAGGGGTTGTTCGGAATCCACATGGAACACGGGCGGGGTTTCGCCGTCGTTCGTTTGTTGGTACGAAGGATCGACTTGCAACACCCCTTCTTCCAGCTGCCAGTAGCGCCACATGGGAACGGTGGTTGCCTTTCCATTGTTTTCCTGCCCGTTGTTTTCCTGCCCGCTTCGCACGGAGACCTGTTGCGGCAAGTCGAGCATCGCCCACAGGTCGCGCACCCAAGGACCTACGGCGACGACGATTTGCTCGCATGCGATCGTGCCTTGGTCGGTTTCGACAGCGCGCACGGCTTGAGAACCGTTGTCGCGCTGGAATCCTGTGACGCGGCACTGGGGTACGATCTGCACCCCGCGCGCGCGCGCTTTTGCCGCCAAACCTTCCAGAGAGGCTTGGTTGTGGGCGAATCCGCCGCGTTTTTCGTGCAACACCGAGGTGGTGTCTTCCATCTGCCAGTCTTCGACGATCTTTTTCATATAGCGCCTGCAATCGTCTTTTCCTTCGACGAAGGTCGATTCGTATCCGATGGCTTGCTGCTCGGCGTAGATCTGCGCGACATCCTCGTGCATGGTCTCCGGACTGATCTGCATGTAGCCCACGGACTGGTAGTGAAAGGCTTCGGGGTCGCTTTCCCAAACGCCGACGCTGTGCGCCATGAGCTCGCGCATAGCGGGCTGGAAGTAGTTGTTGCGCACGACGCCGCAGGCGATTCCGCTCGCCCCTGCGCCGATATCGCTTTTGTCGAGGACGACGATCGAAGGATCATTCCCGTTGCGCGCACCCAACAGGTCACTCAGTCGCCACGCGAGCGACAGCGAGTGGATGCCGGCACCGATCAACACATAGTCTGCGGATTGTGGCAGTGCCATGCTATTCGCTCTCCTCCCTTCCTTGTTTCTCGCATGAGCCCCCGCGACACTATAGAGGGGGCGGGTGCAGGATTGCAAGATTTTTTACAAAAATTTCCACTTTTTTCGTTTAAGGGCTTGCAACTCCCGTCCTTCCTGTCTTACAAGAGGGGAGCAAGGGGGGAGCACAAGGGGGAGCAAGGGGGGAGCACAAGGGGGAGCAGGGGGGAGCACAGGGGGGATAGGGGGGAAGATTGGCTCGCGCATCCGCTGCGAGTCCGCACGATAGGAAGAGCTGGAGAAGATGACAAGAAAACAGCGAATCTTCATATTGGATGACAAGTTCTTTTTGCCGAACCGATTGTTTTTGGCAGACGGTGTCGTCTTTTTTCAGATTTGTCCGCAAGTCTATCACCAAGTCCGCGACCGCGTCGCAGGCGTGGTCAAGGTATTCGGTAGCGTTCGTGAGATGATGTCTCTCGGACGCTTTTTTTTGCGTTATTCAAAGACAAGTTCGGAATTTTCGGAAAAAGTTCGAAAATTCGACTTGTCTCCTGCCTTTCCTGAAACCCGTTCCTGACAAGGAGGTCAACGAATGGACACCGATATAGGAGCACTGACCGTCATCTTCACAGAGTTTTACTACTGGTTGACGGTGCCACTGATGTTTCTCATCCATGTGGGCTTCTGCCTATACGAGGTTGGCGCCTCAAGGCGGAAGAACACGACGCACACGCTGTTGAAGAATGTGATGCTGATCCCTTTGGTGACGCTCACCTTCTACTTCTTCGGCTGGTGGATCTACTTCGCCTTTCCCAATGGTCCTTTCATCTTCCAGGGCAAAGGACTTGTCCCCGCGCCCAACGCCGTTCCTTGGAGCGAGCTCATGGGTCCGCATCTCGGCGGTCCTCCTGCCTCAGGCAGCATGACGAGCGCCGACGACAACGCCTATTGGGCTAGAATCAACGGCGTGTTTTGGGCAGCCTTCCTGCTGTTCTCATGGACGGCGGCCTCGATCGTCTCCGGCGCGGTGATCGAGCGCATTCGCAACCAAGCCTTTTGGATCGTCGCCGTCATGATCGGCTCCGTGACTTGGGTCATCGACGCTTCGTGGGGATGGCACTGGGACGGATGGATGGTCAAGCTGCTGGGCTACCACGACGCCTACGCATCAGGCGTGATCCACGCCATCGCAGGCGGAACGGCACTCGGTGTGCTTGTCCACCTC
The DNA here is from genome assembly GCA_014239005.1 of Alphaproteobacteria bacterium. GTDB lineage: Bacteria > Pseudomonadota > Alphaproteobacteria > JABAAW01 > JABAAW01 > JABAAW01. The sequence continues at coordinate 6,113 of JABAAA010000020.1, forward strand.
GGTCCCAGGATCGGCAAGTTCCGCAAGGACGGTAGCCCGCGCGCCATCCCGTTGCAGAACCCGTGGCTGGTCTCGATCGGATTGTTTCTGATCTACACGGGCTTTTGGGGCTTCTATGTGGCGTGCAACGTGCCCATCATCGCCGCAGAAGCGATCGGCTCACAAGGGCAGGTGTTCACCGCAACGAACATCTACCTGACGCCGACGACGCTTTCAGCGATCACCTTCAACTTCCTGATGTCGCTATCAGGCGGTCTGCTCGTAGGCTACGCGGTTTCGCGTGGCGACGCGTTTTGGACCTTCTCAGGCGGCTTGGCAGGGGTGATTACGGCGTCTGCCGGCAACGATCTCTACCACCCGATTCAAGCCATGTTGATCGGAGCAGTGGGCGCTTACCTCGCCTACAAGCTTCACAACTGGGTTGAGCGCACCTTCAAGATCGACGATGCCGTCGGTGCCGTGGCTGTCCATGGCTACGCGGGCTTCATCGGACTTGTGATCTCGGGCTTCGTGCTGTGGGGCTATCCCTCCTCAGGTTTCGAGGGCTACGCCGCGATCACTCCTTGGGGGCAGACGATCGGTGCGGTGATCATGTTCGTCGTACTGGGCTTCCTGCCCGCCTACATCCTCTGCGGCATTCTCAAAATGCTCGGCATGCTGCGCATTCCGCCTAGCATCGAGTTGGCTGGGTTGGACTGCTCTGCGATCGAAGCGGACGCGAAGGACGCGCGAGAACTCAAAGACGCCGAGCTTGCTCGGTCCAAAAAGTCCTAACCCTCAGCAATCCTAACCTAAAGGAGGAACAAGCATGTCACCGACAATCTCCAGTTGGGCAGTCGATCTGACGCAAGTCGGCGCGATCTACCCGTGGCTCGGTAGCGAATGTCTGCTCTACATTGCAGGCCTCGCCTTTTGGATCGGCTTCCATGTGTGGCAGATCTTCTTCGAAAACAAAACGCTTGCCAAAGAGAAAAAACACTTCTCCGGCGACAAGCTGAAAAAAGCCATCGACGCCAACAGTCCCTGACTGAGCGACGAGACAAAGAAGGGGCGGAGCAACAGCTCCGCCCCTTCGCTTGTACAAACTATGTTTCGTGACAATTTACAAAACTTTCTTGACTTTTTTGCTTTGCGTGCATGCAAATAGCTTCATGATGTCGGGCTCGAAAAATCTATGGTTTTCAAAAATCATGGGTTTCAATGTGTAATTTCCGAAATGTTTTATGCTAGTCTGCCGCGATGCCGCTCGCTCTGTTGACATACGCCTTGGGGCTGGGAGAGAGAAAAAGGCACTTTCCCGCACCCCAGCCCTTGCAGAAACGCTACGATGTGCTGATCATCGGCGCAGGAGGACACGGGCTAGCCTGCGCCTACCACTTGGCGAAAGACCACGGCATCACGAAGACAATCGTCATCGACAAGGGATACTTGGGCGGCGGCAACACCGCGCGCAACACGACGATCGTGCGCGCCAACTATCTGACCGAAGAAGGAACCGCCTTCTACAAAGAATCGCTGGCGTTGTTCGAGAATCTTTCGCAAGAGCTCGACCTCAACACCATGTACTCGAAGCGAGGACACCTGACGCTCGCCCACACCGACGCAGCCCTGCGCACCGCGCGTTGGCGAGCCGAAGTGAACAAGCACCTCGGCGTGCGCTCCGAAGTGGTGGGACGGCATGAGCTGAGAAAAATCTGTCCGCAGCTGAACCTGTCGGACGAGGTGCGCTTTCCTGTCCTCGGCGCGTTGTACCACGCACCAGGGGCGATCGCGCGCCACGACGCTGTCGCCTGGGGCTACGCTCGCGCCGCTTACAGACGCGGTGTCGAGATTTTGCAAAACACCGAGGCGACGGGCTTTCAAGTCGAACGAGGACGCGTGGTCGGTGTCCGAACCTCGCGCGGCACGATCACAGCCGCCAAGGTTGTACAAGCCGTCGCCGGACATTCCAGCGTGCTTGCGCACAAACTCGGCATCCGTCTGCCGATCCGCACCGTGCCGTTGCAAGCTTGCGTCTCGCAACCCTACCAGCCCTTTCTCGATCCGATCGTCGTCTCCGGCTCGCTGCATGTCTACATCTCACAGAGCGCACGCGGCGAGTTCGTCATGGGGGGCGCGACCGACCCTGCCGAGCTCTACGACACGCGCTCGACTTTAGAGTTCAAAGAGCAGCTCATGATGCATATTCTCGAACTCTTTCCGCAACTTGCCAACGCGAACCTGCTCCGGCAGTGGGCGGGACTTGCCGACATGACACCCGATTTCTCGCCCGTCATGGGCAAGACGCCCGTCAAGAACTACTACATCGACGCGGGCTGGGGCACTTGGGGCTTCAAGGCGACCCCCGTCTGTGGCAAGCGCATGGCGGAATGCGTCGCCACCGACAAGACGCCTGCCCTGCTGAAACCCTTCGCCCTGTCGCGCTTCGACGACTTCGATCTCGTCGGCGAAAAGGGCGCGGCTTCGGTCGGACACTAGAACGCCTAGATGCTTGGAGAACCCCGCCCGTGAAGCTCATGCCCTGCCCTATCCATGGCGAGCGCAACATCGCCGAGTTTTTCTGTAAAGGGCCTGTCTTGTCCATGCCGAACGCTACGCGCGGCACGAGACAGCAGTGGGCGCGCTATCTCTTCTTGGCGGAGAACAAGGCAGGAATCGTCGACGAGTGGTGGCTGCATAGCCCCAGCAGCTTATGGTTCGTGGCAAGACGAGACACGACCTCCGACGAGATATTGCAAACTTGGACGATCGAAGCTTACCGCACGCAACAACAGAAAAAAACAACGCCCAAAGCAACCCCCAAAGCAACATCAAAGACGACAACACGATGAAACGCATCGAGACAAGCCGTCGCCACGACACGAGATGGGGTTGTTGGATCGATCGCCGTAAACCGCTCTCCTTCCGTTTCGAGGGACGGCGCTACACGGGCTTTGAAGGCGACAGCCTGGCGAGCGCGCTCGCCGCCTCGGGGGTGATGGTGTTCTCGCGCTCGTTCAAGTATCGCCGCAAGCGCGGCATCTTTTCGCTGAACGCGTCGGACGCGAACACGCTGGTCAATGTTGACGACATTCCCAACCTTTTTGCCGAGCGCGTGTTGTTGCGCGAGGGCTTGAAGGCGCACGCGCAACAACGTCTGCGCTTCAACCCCCTTTTCGTGCTGACCTTTCTGTCGCGTTTTTTGCCTGCGGGCTTCTACTACCGCACCTTCTTTCGTCCGCGTGGCGTCTGGAAGCTGTGGGAGCGAATCTTTCGCAAGCTCGCAGGAGTGGGACTTCTCCCGCAGACGAAGGTCGCGCACCACGCGCTGCCGCGTTTCGACAAGGCGTACGGATTTTTCGAACTCGTCGTCGTCGGCGGCGGGCTGGCGGGCGTGACGGCAGCGACCACGGCGGCAAGGCTCGGCGTGCGGACGTTGCTCGTCGAGCGCGAACCGCGTTTGGGGGGGGCAAGCTTTGCAAAAGACATCGATGCCAACATGGACGCCAATTTGGACGCCAGCCTGTTGCAAGCGCCTCTGCAAGCGCCTCTGCAAGAGCTTCTGCAAGAGCTTCTGCAAGCGCCTCCCGACGCGCTCACGGTGATGACGGGAGGGGAAGCGACGGGTTTGTTCGCCGATCGCTTTCTTGCCGTCGTCGAAGCGAAAAAACGACGGTTGCATAAAATCCGCGCGCAAAGTTGCATCGTCGCCAGCGGCGCGTTTGAACTGCCTGCCGTCTTTCGCAACAACGACCTTCCGGGCGTGATGCTCGCCTCTGCTGCGCGAAAACTCATGCGAGGCTACGGCGTTGTCGTGGGGCAGAAGCCCGTCATTTTTGCCGCCAACTCGTTCGGCTACCAGCTCGCGCTCGACTTCTTGGCGCTCGGCATCAAACCCATCCTCCTCGATCCGCGTCCCGTGCCGCACATTCCCGATGCGCTTTCCATCCGCGACCACCACATCGTTTGCGCGAACGGCGTCATCCCCCTCGAAGCTCTCGGTAAGGGCAGAATTCAAGGCGTGAAAGCCATGATCGCAGGCTCGCAACATTTCTTTCCCTGCGATTGCCTCTGCCTCGCCGTAGGATTCGCCCCTGCAGCCGAGCTGCTCGTGCAAGGAGGAGCAGAACTGCGCTATTTGGAAACACACCACTGCCAACGCCTGATCAGTCTCGGCGAAGGGTTGCACGCCGTCGGTGCCGTCGCGGGACTCTTCGAGCCTGCCAAAGTACAACGACACGCAGAGCAGACGGCGAAAGCCGTCGCGCGCGAGCTTCTCTCCCTACGCTCCCTCCGCCAAAAGACAAAGACAAAAACAAGGACAAAGACAGAAACAAGGGCTGCTCGCCACCGAGCAAAACCGCTCAACACCTTGCCTGCCCCGACGTTATTTGACGACGCTGCGCAGAACTGGCACGACCCCGTCTTTCCCTACCTTCGCGGGCTTAAGAGAAACAGGAGCGAAAATAACGAAAAAGACGAGAGTCACAAAGGAAAAAAAGAGTTTGTCGATTTGGACGAGGACTTGCAAATCTCCGACCTGCACGATTCGGTACGCGACGGTTACGATTCTATGCAGCTGGTGAAACGCTACACGACGCTCGGCATGGGGGTGAGCCAAGGCAGGCATTCCAACATCAACGGGCTGAGAATCGTCTCGCGTCTGACAAAAGAAGAACCCGCACGGCTCGGTCTTTCTAGCGTGCGTCCTCCGACTGCGCCCGAGTCTTTCTCCATGCTCGCCGGACGCAGCTTCCAACCCCTGCGCCTCTCGCCGATGCACCAACGCCACGAGCAAGCCTTCGCAAAAACAATGGTGGCGGGCAGCTGGCTGCGTCCCGCCTACTACCCCCCCCCCCCCCAACCGCTCGGCGAGACGGAGGCGCGCACCATCGTCGAACAAGAAGTCCGATCCGTCAGAACATCGGTCGGCATGATCGATGTCACCACCTTGGGCGGCATCGATGTCTACGGCGAGGATGCCGCCGAGTTCGCAGACAGGCTCTACTGCTGGTCGTACAAGAAGCAACTGGTCGGACGCGCGCGCTACCTGTTGATGACGGACGAAGCGGGCGTGGTTGCCGACGACGGCGTCTGTTGCCGCTTCGCCCCCGACCACCTCTACCTCACGACGACGACAGGAGGAAGCGACGCCGTCTATCGCGCGCTATTGTTTTGGAAGGCGCAATGGAACTTGAAAGTCGAGGTCACCAACAGCACAGCCGCCTTTGCAGGGGTGAATGTCGCAGGTCCGCTCGCGCGCGAGGTGCTGCAAGGCTTGTGCGAAGGGATCGACCTTTCGGGCGAGAGCTTTCCTTACATGGGCGTGCGCGAGGGAAAGGTTGCGGGTTCATACGCGCGCCTGTTGCGCGTAGGCTTCGTCGGCGAGCTGGGCTACGAGATCCATGTTCCCTTTTCTGAAGGGGAAGCCTTGTGGGATGCGCTCATGCAACACGGCAAACGTTGGCAGATGAAGCCCTTCGGCGTAGAGGCGCAGCGCCTGCTACGTCTTGAGAAAGGACACATTATCATCGGACAAGACACCGACGGACTCACTCTGCCGCACGAGGCGGCGTTGGGATGGGCGGTTTCGCGCAAAAAGCCCTTCTTCATCGGCAAACGTCCGCTCGAGATTCAGGTCGAGCGAGGAATCACGAAACGGCTGATCGGATTCTCGATCCCTGCACGTCGTCACCACCGTCGTCACCACAAAAACCTCCCGCATGAATGCAACCTTGTCATGCACGAGGGTGCGATCGACGGTCGAGTCACTTCGATCGCCTATTCGCCCACCTTGGATAGGGTCATCGGGCTTGCCTATGTTTCGCAAAGCCGCAAGACCCTCGCCATCAAGCTCGACAACGGCAAGCTGTTGCAAGCCTCCATCGTTCCCCTGCCCTTCTACGACCCCGAAGGCGAGAGGCAAAAGCTCTAATCGCTCATGGCTGCTTTGTTCGCCCGTCGTCGTTCTCCGCTTGCACCGCGTCTCAGCGCGCTCGGTGCTGCTTTCGTGCCTTTCGCCGACGACGTTGCCCTCGTGGAAACCCTGCCCGCCTACCACCGCGAAGTCGGCAAACGCCACCGCGAACACATCACCCCCCTTTTGCTCTGCGACCTCTCGCCGCTGGCAAGGGTCGGCGTGAAAGGAAGAGGTGGCGAAAGCTTGCTCCGACGCTCGGCGCTGGTTCCTGCGAAAGAGGTCAACGAGAGCGTCGAGCAGAAAGACGGCGCGCTGTGCGTGCGACTGGCAGGAAACGAAGTGTTGCTCTTGAGTGCACTCGATTCCCAAGGAACACACGACTTCGTGCCGCTCAGAAAAAACTTGGCAGCAAGTCGAAGCAAGCAGCAGGTCTTCCCTGTCGCCTATCAAGACAGCCTTTGCTGGCTCGCGCTCGCGGGCGATAGGGCGAGCGACCTGTTGGCGACGATGTGCGCGGTCGATCTGCGCGACGGCGTGTTTGCGCACGGCGGGCTGGCGCAGACCTCGCTTGCACGCCTGTCAGCGCTGGTGCTGCGCGATCCTGTGCGGCGATCTTCGACAATTTCTTCCGATGTGCCTTTGTTCCACCTTCTCGTCGATAGCGCATCGAGTCTCTATCTTTGGGACTGCTTGCGCGATGCGATGGGGGAATACGAGGGGCTCGTCTGCGGCAGGCAGGATTTGCTACGCTTTCTTGCCACTACTTCTCCTTCTCGCTCCCCGTCTCGCTCCCCGTCTCGCTCCCCTTCTCGCACCCCGCCTCGTCATTCCGCCTCGCCATTCTCTGGCACGAGAGCGCCCTAGTAAGAAGAAGCCCCGTCGTTGAGGTTGTGCCGCTCGTCACCTTCGAGCGGCGGAGAAAAGACGCAGACCATGCGCAGCCCTTCCGTGGCCTCGACAGAGTGGTGGTCGTGCTTGTTGAGCGCAAAGAAGACGCCCGGGCGAAGGTCGTAGCGTTCGCCCGTCTGCTGGTCGGTGAGCTTTCCTGCACCTTCCAAGATGTAGCAAGCCTCCAAGTGCTGCCGATACTGCAACGCGACCGTCGCACCGCGTTCTATCGTAGTGTCGGAAAAAGAAAAACCCATGCGGTCGCGCGCGAGCAGAAAACGTCGGCTCTGTCCCCGCCCCCAAGCGACATCACGATCAGAGCCTTGAATACGCTCCAGCGAGGTTACAATCATGCCTGCTCCTTGTTTGCAAAAAAGCGCGCCCGGGAGGATTCGAACCCCCGACCTTTTGATTCGTAGTCAAACACTCTATCCAGCTGAGCTACGGGCGCGACGAAAAATCATCTTGGCATGGCGAACACAATAACGCAACAATAGCCTATGGACGACAAGCAGCAAGAGGGGTTGCAAAAAGGAAAAGGCGGACGCTCGTCCCTGCGTCGAGGATACACGACCGGCGCGTGCGCAACCGCAGCGGCGAAGGCTGCGTTGCTGACGCTCCTCTACGGAAAAGCTCCGCACGAGGTTGCCATCACCTTGCCACGCGGCGAGGTCGCCTCCTTCTCGATTGCGCGCGCAGGACTTCTGCGAAGCGGCGCTTACGC
>JABAAA010000210.1 GCA_014239005.1 Alphaproteobacteria bacterium
CTTGAGCGTACGCTGTTGCAACGCAACACACGCAGCCCTAAAATCGCCACCAGCCCACAACCCATTCTTTAGCGCTTGGTGCTTCAGCGCTTGGTGAGACTCCGCGTGAGACACCGCCTTCGTTGCCATGGGCATGGTCGTGGTCATGTCCTTGGCTTCGTGCGAAGGCGAGGGATTGCTTTCGGCAGGCTTGCTATGATCCGTCACAGGGGGCATCTCGGAAGAATCTCGGGAGGGTTATGGTTATGGCTTGTCGACATCGGTGTGCTGGGTTAGAATTGGCAGTTAGAATTGGCATGGCTGTCGATTTCGGCAGAAGAGCGTCGAAAACGAGAAGCCTTGCCCGTGCCCACTTGGCGGAACAGGTAGACGCAAGGGACTTAAAATCCCTCGGCGAGGAATCGCCGTTCCGGTTCGACTCCGGAAGTGGGCAGGCTCGCTTGTCGTCGCAGGCGTGTTCGCCTTCGGTGGAGAGTTCGCCCGCTTTCGCCTTGTCTCGTGTTTCACTCTCTGGTTTGTTTGCAAGGGATTCATGCTTGCCGATTCGCCTTGGAGTCAAGCCTCTTGTATCAAGCCCCCATCTCCCTCCTTGCGCCTTCTTCTACTTCCTTGACAAACAGCAGGTTTTGTGCCATTGTCGGTAAAAATCTCTTGTTTTTGCTGCTTTTTTTATGTTTGCACTTTTTTCTTGACTCGTTATTTCTTGCCTCTTTGGCTCTTTTATTGCTAATTTCCCCTTGATAGCCTTCTCTCTCTGAAGGCAAACTAGACTAAAGAAGGAACTTTGGTGACACGGAGGACAAACAACCATGGCAAAAGAAACGAAAAAAACCGACTCTTCCCCTCCTCTTTACACGCCGTCGCACGTGGCAAACTTCTTCTTGGATTGCGCCAAAGAAGAAAGAAAGAATTTGACCATGCTGGAGTTGCAAAAGCTGGTCTATTTCGCCTACGGCTGGACGCTCGCCGTGTTGAAACGCGATCTTTTCGACACCACAACACATCCGATTCGACGCTATCGCTATGGTCCTGTTTTGGAATCGCTCTATCAAGAGTTCAAGTTCTTGGGCAACGCCCCTATCGACGTTTACTCGTCGGGATTGGCCGACCCCAACGACGGATTCAAAACCTTACACATCGACAAGGGTGACGAAAAGGTACGTCGTGTTCTGAAGAGAGTCTGGAGACTCTATGGGCACCTTTCTGGCAAGGATTTGGTCCTGTTGACGCACCAGGCGGGTTCGCCTTGGGATAAGGCAAACCATGAAGGAAATTCTGTGTTGAAGAAGGCTGACATCAAGGAGCATTTCAATGACAGATTTAAAAGCTATCACTGGCAAAATTATGCTTGAAAATCGGCATCAAGCATCGTCGTTGTAAAAACTCCGCACAGACAACAAGGATGGAGCAGGAAAACAAAGACGCAGGACTCGAAGCCTCTAAGTTGCGTCAAGCATCAGGCAAGGAAGCAAGAGGCAACGTTTCTTTAGGCGAGGAAGTGCAGTCTCTTGAGGCTTGCAGACAGGATATAGACAAAGAAGATATTCGGGGAAACTACCGCCTAAGAAAAAACATGAGGCTCATCGTCATCGCAGGAATGTATACAGGCGGAGTAATCTTTTTGGCTTTATGTGGTCGATACATATACGACATCTGGTACGAAGTTGACAAGGTTCTCTCCTTGCTGAGAGAAACTATAAGCGTGGTTGTAGGGCTCGTCATCGGACAACGCCTTCCTCAGATATTCCCCTCTGCTATCTTTCATCAAAAGCCGCGGCAATAAGCGTCTTCGTGTAGGCGTGTTGTGGGCGTGCGATCACTTGCTCCGTCGCCCCCGCCTCCACGATCCTTCCCTCCTTCATCACCACAAGCTCCTGCGCCATGCTGCGCACGACGCGCAGATCATGACTGATAAACAGATACGCCAAGTCCAACTTGCGCTGCAAGTCGCGCAACAGCGAAAGAATCTGCGCTTGCACCGTCACATCCAACGACGAGGTCGG
>JABAAA010000211.1 GCA_014239005.1 Alphaproteobacteria bacterium
CACGGCAAGACGCTCGGCAAATGAACCTTGAGGACAGCAATGTTGTCCTTGAGAACTTGCTCGACCTGCCGCTTGGTATCGCCCAAGCCTGCCTTCACAAAAATTATATTGTCGCGCAAACGCACGACGGTATCGTCATCGTCGACGCGCATGCGGCGCACGAACGCTTGCTTTTCGAGGCTTTGAAGCGCGATTACGCCGAGCGTCGTATTCCTGTCCAAAAGCTTTTGATTCCCGAAATCGTATCTCTTCCGCCCTCCGAGATCGAGCTGCTGCGCATCCAAGACGAAAATCTTAAACGAAAAGCGCAATCCTTCGGCTTCCTTTTCGAGCCCTTCGACAGCGACAATGTCTCGCTCAGAGAAATGCCTGCCATCCTCAAATCTTCGCACGCTGCGGAAATGGTCATCGACCTCTGCGCGCTACTACGCGAGAGCGCAAGCGATGCCGAGAATCTTCTCTCTCAGGCGCTCGTCGACAAGATTCTCTCGCGCATCGCCTGTCATGCCGCCGTCAGGTCGCAAAAAAATTTAGAGGCAGAAGAAATGAACGCCCTGCTGCGCACAATCGAACGAGAGCCCAAAGCCGCACAATGCAATCATGGCAGACCGACGACGGTCGCCTTCTCGCTCAAAGATTTAGAAAAGCTTTTCGAAAGAACATAGCTCGCAACGACTCCACAATTTCCTTACCTGCGGCATGAACACAAAACCCCTTCTGCTTGCCTGCCTCGCCACCTTTTTGTATGTGCTTGCGCTCGCGCTCATCATACCCTTCTTGCCGTTCCAAATTCTCGCCTTCGGCGGCTCTTACGCCAGCGTCGGAGGCATTTTCTCTGCTTTCTCCGCTGCCTCCTTTCTCTCCGCTCCCCTCTGGGGACGCGCGTGCGACAAGTGGGGCGTGAAACCCGCTCTGCTTGCTAGCGCCCTCTTGACGCTGCTCTCCTATGCTGTCCTTTTTCTCGCGCCTTCCCTGTCCATCCTGTACGCTGCACGCATCTTGGCAGGACTCGCCGCCGGATGGCTCATCGCATGCCAAACGCTGGTCGCGCAAACCACCGACAGCAGAGAGCGCACGCGAGGCTTGGGACTGCTGGGCGCAGCGTTCGGAACAGGATTCGCCACAGGACACGCCCTCAGCGCATGGCTGCTTGGAGAAAGCCTCATTCCCGCAAAAACACCCGTCCTGACGGCATGCCTCGTCGTCCTCGTTGCTATCGCTCTGGCTGCAACTTTCTCCTCTCGACAGAACAACGCTTCTAAAAACACCGCCGCCAAAAATACCGTCTCAGGCAACGCCAAGGACAGCGCACCATCCAACCGAAGAGGATGGTTCGATGTTCTCGTCTTCTTCCAAACAAAAAAGGTCGCTTGGATTGCGCTCGTCTATTTCGTCGTCTCTCTGGCGTTCCACGGCTTCGAGGGAACCTTTGCCGTTTGGGTGGAAAAAATCTTCGCCTTCGGACCCAGGGGAGTCGCGCTGCTGCTCACCTATGCCTCAGTGATCGTGATCGTCGTGCAAGGAGGGCTCGTCGGCGCGCTCGCACGGCGACACGGGGAGGCGCGTGTCGTCTTCTTAGGCATCGCCTGCCTCGCGTGCGGACTCGCCTTTCTCGCCTTTGCCACGAGCCTCGCGCTCTTGCTGCTCGCCCTGACCTTGCTCGCCGTCGGCATCAGCTGTCACAATCCTGCCATGCAGAGCCTCATAAGCCAAAAAACCGAGCGACAAGGCGAAATCTTCGGAATCCTGCAAGCCCTCACAAGTCTCGCGCGTACCATCGCTCCCTTCGGTTTCGCGCTCGTCGCCGCCGCTTGGGGAGGAAAAATTCTCTACATCCTTTTGGCAGCAGCTCTCGTTCTTCTCATCGTCATCGCCAAAACCTTTGCCTTCCTCGACAGCAAACCTCTCGGACGACTCAAAAAGGTTTGAAGATCGCAAGAAACAAAATCATCACAAGAAGCAGCGTCGG
>JABAAA010000212.1 GCA_014239005.1 Alphaproteobacteria bacterium
TTCGACGACACCTTGTGCTTGAACGTGCTTATGCATAGAATCCCTATTCTTGTGCCTTTGCTCTTGCTCTTTTTCTAGGACGCGCAAAATACGTTCAGGGGCATCTTTGTGTCCTTTTTTGTACTCCGCAAACTCTTTGGCAGGAGGCAAAGGACCTTCGTAGTAATGCAGGACTCCAACACTACGCTCCTCTGCAGAAGCAGGCATGGGCTTGCCCTCGTGTTCTTCTACAGAATCAGATTTGGCAATCGCTTTTTTTGTTCTCTTGCGTCCTGCTTTCTTTTCAGCCACAAGTCTACTCTTGCTCCAACACCTTTGGATCGACCTCTTCCCTGCCCATGGCTCTTCTCAAACCGTTGCCGACCGCAAGCCAGTCACGCGCGATACTTTTTCCTGCAAGCGCCCACTCCTCCTCAGGCGTGCGCACGACAGGCATAAAAGTCTCGCCATCAGGGGGATACAATGTGATCCCCTCGAAAGAACTGCGCCCCGCATCCCGATAGAACTTCCGTGTTTCAGGATCGAGGGTCACCTGACGAATCAATTCCGCTTCTGTCATCATGGTTAGCTCCTTTGTCGTTGCCGTAAGATTCACCAAGCAAGTTCCCCGCCAAGAAGCGCAAAGATCGCTCGTTGAAAGCATACTGCCCCCAATTCTCTATCCTTGTTGCCCCCTTGTCAAGAGGAATTGTGCTGCTGCCTCTTCTTTCCCTCGCCTTGCGTCTCGCTAGCCCTTGCTGGCTGCGAGCAGTAGCGAGGCGTTTCCCCCCGAAGCCGTCGTGTCCTCGCTGACGACGCGCTGCGCTGCCAGCAAGCTGGTCTCGTCGTTGAGGCTCAACAACAACCGCCTGCGATCTGGCAAGCTCGCGAGTCGTGCGCGTAGCGCTCGCCGCCTCGCCCCGTCCTCGCCGTCGAACAGGGCGACATGGCAGAGACGCAATCCCTCGTCGAGGAAATCCTGCAGAGAGAGCTGCCGAAAGTGACCATGCGGCGCAAGCGCAACCAGTGCTGCCAGCCTTGCTTCTTCGTGAGGATCTTGTCCGTTTTCTTGACGAGAATGTTGGCGAGGATCAGGCGAATCGTCTGCTCCTTCTGCGTCATCCGTTTGCGCGCAGACGACGCGATTGCCGAAGGCGAAGGCAACGAGAACTTGCAGCGACAGAAAGTCTCTCTCGCCGCAACAAGCGACGGTACCTCTGGCGGTTGTGTAAAGCCTGTTGCGCTCGCCCGTCGTGCCGGGCAGGATGCCGTCGGTGGCGTAAGCCTCGCGCGCTTTGGCTAGCAGGGCTTGTGCGCAGGAACGTGCGCTGGCGGGCTTCCATGCACGGACCGCTTTTTCCAGTCGAGCAAGCCTTTCGGGCGCGACAGTCCATAATTCTTGCCATAATTCCTGCCATAATTCTTGCCCACATTCTTGCCGAGAATCTTGTCGAGCATTTTGCCGAATATTTTGCCGAGTATTTTGTGAAAGGTCTTGCGTCGAAGAAGAGGTGGCACTTTCGACTTTGCTATCGAAGATGCCGATAGCAGGGGCGAGCAAGCTGCGCCATCCTCCCCATCCTCCCCCTGCTCTCCCTGTTTGTAGCGTCTTTATTTTGCGCAAAGGCGGCAGGGTGATGCCTCTGTAGGCGGGGAGGGGCTCGGAGGGATTTGCGCGCGAGAGGCGGAGCAAGAGGTCTCTGCTACCCGCCTTCGGACCTGTTCCCGAACACTCCTCGCCGCCGAAGGGCTGACAGCCCACGACCGCGCCGATTTGGTTGCGGTTCACATAGATATTGCCGCAACGCGCCTCGGCGACCGCCGAAGCGATACGGCTGTCGATGCGTGAATGGATGCCGAAGGTCAAGCCGTAGCCCATCGCGTTGATGCGCGACAGAAGACGCGTCTGTTCTTGGTTCCCGTAGGTTTGTA
>JABAAA010000213.1 GCA_014239005.1 Alphaproteobacteria bacterium
AGAAGCGAACAAGCCTGACGAACAAAAAAATGACCCGAAAAAATGACCCAACCAAGCAAGCGAAAATCCGCAAAAGGTAAAAATTACGGAAAATGTGATTTTTGCATCGAATAACGATGTTTGATGGTTTTTATGCTGACTTTGGGGATGTCAAAGACCTTTCAGGGCTTCCCATTTGCTGACAGGCTGGTCTACTCTCGATATATCTTGCGGCATAACACGCCACGCGCCATTGTGACTGGTTACAATATCACCAACAACATTCTTGTTCTTGCCAATGTAATCTGACAATCCTTTCATTTTTTCTTTTGCCGCTAGTTCAAGAGTGAACCCTTTTTTGGTATCGTAAAGTCCGATTTGTCCGTTCTCAAGAAGAACGATGAAGTCCACATAGAAAAGTTTTTTGTTGCCGTTGTCTTCATACGGAAGTGCAAAATACAAAGAGCCATGATCACCATTCTTGAACCACCATGTGACTTTTGAAGATTTTTCTAAGTAATCGATAAACGCATCTTCTTCTTTTGATGAATCTTTTTTTCTATAAAAATGTTGCATGATAGATTTATGTTTTTCTTCCTTTGTGTAATCACTGCTATAGCCAATGATTTCTGGCACTTGCCAATCATTGTTTTCAATAAACTCTTCTTCTTTTTTCTCTTTAACACTCAAATATGATTCGACAGCATTTTTGATAGCCGTAGAAAAGAAAGAGTTGTTGCAGTCGCTTAAAATGATATCTACAATATCAGTAAAGTTTTTTACGAATTTGATGTTGTCAAATATTTCGGCAGTCAGATCAGACGGATCAATATAATGGAGATTGAATTCTTTTTGAAAAAATTTATAAATTGCTTCCCTGACGCGTGCTACCGATCTACTTTCTGATGCAAGAGGCTTAATGCTTTCTCTTACGAAGTTGTTAAAGAAATTTTGCAAATCTTTAGGATTGCGTTGTGTTACTTTAATATCACCTTTGACCTTATCCATTGTATCAATGTTTTCCTGACTTTGATCGGACATGAATATACGGCTGATTTTTTGTTCTTTGGTATTAATTTTATTTTTCAAATTGATTTTCTTCGATTCTTGTTGAAAGATATCTACAAAGCTGGGATCCAATCTTGTTTTATCACGTTGTTGTTTTCGGTAGACAGAAGGTAAAGCAATCTTTTTATAATCTTGCCTCCTCTCGCTTTTGTAGAGAGAAATTTCGTTTTCACTAAAATTTTTATCAATCTCAATCTCCTCGTGGCTGGTGTAAAGATAGGCATGGTTCAAAGCTTCTGTTTTGTAATATCCTACCTCTGGTTTAGGGATACGCATAATTCTCCCTAATGTTTGAATTGAAAAAGTTTGACTTGACCACTCGCGAAACAACACCAAGATATACGCACGAGGGCAATCCCATCCCAAAGCAATGGATTGCTTGAACAACATTACTTCTGACGCACCATCGTCCCAATCAATGTTGTCAATATTTTCTTTGTTTCCCGACAAATGGATAGATAATTTACCACTTTCTTTTGTGATGCCATGAGACTTGAGAATACCTGTAACTTCATCAAATACGCTGTCTTCCTTACTCTCTTTTGTATTATTGGGAAGTTGTACAAGTAGTAATGGATTCGTGCTATGCCCTTCCGCAAGCAACAATTTTGCAATTTCTTTTCGTTTTTTTAACCCTTCGTCTAAAACCCACTCTTTCAAACTTTTGGTCGCAGGCAAATCGTTTTTAATTTTTTCACCTTTTATGTTGCTTTCAAAGCCTTCGTTGATGACAAGAGATTTCTTTATCATTTCTTCTGCCTTTACATCTTCTATGTGGACAACAACTTTTTCGTCTTCGTTGTTTTTGTTTGGTGTTGCCGATACATGTATCACAAGACGAGGGTTTAATATGTT
>JABAAA010000214.1 GCA_014239005.1 Alphaproteobacteria bacterium
TTGTCAAGGACAAACGTCGGCTACTGCCCTTGGCAAGCAGGCTGGGGGCAAGCGGTTTGTTCCGCGATGTCTTGATGCTTTCGGCGAAAAGCGGCTTTGGCATCGAGACGGCGCGAGAGGCATTGTTGCGCGCGCTGCCTGAGGAAGGCTTTCTTTACACGAGCGACGGCGACACACGTTCCCCCGCGCGCCTTGCTTGCGAGACGATACGCGCGACGCTCTACGAGTGTCTTCACGACGAGCTGCCATACGACGCCCTTGTCGAAAGCGAACGTTGCGAGCAACGCGAAGGTGCGTGGCACATCGCGCTCACGATCCAGTTGAGACGCGAGAGCCAACGGCGCATTCTGTTGCTGCGCGACGGGCGTCTTTTGCAAACGGTGCGTCGGCGTGCGAGCGACGCTTTGCAGCGTCGTTTTTCTTCTCCTGTTTTTTTGCAACTCCATGTTCCGCGCCCTCGCTAAGATAAGACGCGCTCGACAGCGCCCCTAGACAGAAACTTAGACAGAAACCTAGACAGAAACAGGGTTGTGCGTTAGACTAGGCGGATGGCTTGGTCTGTGGAAACAAAGCCTTTGTGTGGCTCGAAAGACCTTCGGGGTTGTGCACATTTGTCGTCCGATCTTCCGGGCAAGCCTGACTTTCTGCGCGGTCCTTACGAAACGATGTATACGCAGCGTCCTTGGACGACGCGGCAGTATGCTGGCTTTTCGACAGCCGAGGAATCAAACGCTTTTTACCGTCAGGCGTTGCAACGCGGTCAGCACGGGCTTTCGGTCGCCTTCGACCTGCCGACGCATCGGGGGTACGATTCCGACCATCCGCGCGTCGAGGGGGATGTCGGCAAGGCGGGGGTCGCCGTCGATTCGGTCGAGGACATGAAACGCCTGTTCGACGGGATTCCGCTCGACAAGGTGAGCGTCTCCATGACGATGAGCGGCGCCGTCTTGCCCGTCATGGCTTTCTTCGTCGTCGCTGCCGAAGAGCAAGGGGTCGCGTGCGATCGGCTGAACGGCACGATTCAAAACGACATTCTCAAAGAGTTCTTGGTGCGCAACACCTACATCTACGCGCCGCAACCTTCGATGCGCATCACGGCGGATGTCGTACGGTTTGCAACCGCCTGCATGCCGAAATTCAATCCGATCTCGATTTCGGGCTATCATTTTCAGGAGGCGGGCGCGACGCCTGTCTTGGAGCTCGGGCTCACGCTCGCCGACGGCTTGGAGTATGTGCGCGCTGCGCAAGGCTGCGGCTTGAAGGTGGAAGAGTTCGCTCCTCGACTTTCATTCTTTTTTGCCATCGGCATGCAGTTCTTTCAAGAAGCGGTCAAGCTGCGTGCAGCACGCTTCTTGTGGGCAAAGCTCATGAAGAAACATTTCGCTGTCGAAGACCCTCGTGCCTTGCGCTTGCGAACGCATTGTCAGACTTCGGGCGTTTCCTTGACGGCGCAGGATCCTTACAACAACGTCGTGCGCACGACTTTGGAGGCATTGGCGGCAGTGTTGGGGGGGACGCAATCTTTGCATACGAACGCCTTTGACGAGGCATTAGCGTTGCCTAGTGATTTTTCGGCGCACCTTGCGTTGAGCACGCAGCTTGTTTTGCAACACGAGGCGGGTTTGACGGAGGCGATCGATCCTTTGGGGGGCAGCTACTATGTGGAATCTTTAACGCGTGCGATGCTTGAGGGCGCGGAGGCTATTGTCGATACTATCGAGGAGCAGGGGGGGATGGCGGCTGCCTTGGAGGGAGGAACGGCGAGCCGCTGGATTGCTAGCGAAGCGGCGGAGCGGCAGGCGCGTTTGGATAGCAGGCAGGACATTCTTGTCGGGGTCAAT
>JABAAA010000215.1 GCA_014239005.1 Alphaproteobacteria bacterium
TTCTGTTGGGGTCGATATTAATCCCGTAGCGACCTTGATCACAAAAGTTAAAACGAAGCTTATTTTGCCGTCGACGTTGGATAAAGAGTTTGACTTTCTACAAAACGAGATTAGTCGTAACGAATTTGCGAATGGATTTGATTTTAACGAAAGAATAGATTTTTGGTTTAAGGAAAACGAAAAATACAAGCTTGCTTTTTTATTAGAAAATATTAAGAACATTGAGAACAGAGATGCGCGCAATTTTTTCTATTGCGCGTTTTCAAATATTTTAAAAAATTGCTCTATATGGATGCAAAAGAGTATTAAGCCAACAAGGGATTTTGACAAAATACCTCAAGATCCTTATTCTGAATTTAACAAACAAGTGAAAAGAATGATACGAGGTAACACAGAATATTACAGAATTTTAAAAGATAGCGACCAACGCCCTCCTGCCAGTAAGATTTTTTGCCGAGACGCACTCGATACAAAAATAAAAGATGGTTCGGTTGACTGTATTGTCACCTCGCCTCCCTATATGACTTCGTACGAATACGCCGACATTCATCAGTTGACGGCGTTTTGGTTGGAAAAGACAACGAATTTAAAAGATTTCAGAAAAAAGTTTATCGGCAGTTCTTACAAAAAAGAAAAGAATTTAACTTTGACGCGCGGACTGGCTCGTGAAATTTACGAAGATTTAAAAGTGCAAGACGAAAACAAAGCAGAAAGTATTGCTACTTATTTTTCTGACATGCAAAAAACTTTTGACGAAATGAATCGTATTTTAAAGCGTCGAGGAAGGACTTGCATCGTTATAGGGAATACGAAATTGAAAGGTGTCGATATACTCAACGCGCAAGTTTTTATACAGCAATTGCAAAAGAGCAATTTTAAAATTGCTGCTATTTCCAAAAGAGATATACCATCCAAAAATTTACCATCCACACGGAACAAAAAAACGGGTCGATTTGCAAAGGCTAACGAAAAAAATGTCGTTACAGTCTATCCGACCGAGTACATTATCGTGGCAGAGAAACGATAGAGACGTATCATGGAAACCTCTCTACCCAAACAACTGCTCGAAAACAAATCTGGAAAGATGTACGAAAGCTTTATAGAAAATTATTCAGGTAACATGGAACCCTCTAACTTCGCTGCCTATATATGCCAAAAAATGACAGAACCAAAAAATTATTCTGGAGACAAAAAAATCGCGGATATTGGACAAAAAATAAAATCCGTGTCAGGAAAAATTTTCGAACTCATTATTGCAGAAATACTAAAACACCATAACATTACTCCTTTTTACATGCAGGCTGTAATGCGAAATGTTCCCAATTCAAAATTTGATTTTTTATGCTTTAACGACCAAGCACCTATTATCCTTTCTGTAAAAATTTCTTTGGCAGAAAGATGGAGACAATCTGCCTTTGAAGGATATTTTTTGAAACAAGTCTACAGGCAGGCGAAATCTTATGTTATCACTAACGACGAACGAAGCGCAACACTGAGAAACAACGATATAGAAAACAATAAAATATCAGGTATCGATCATTTTTATTATGTGCAATCCCGCGAGATGAATAATCTTGTTGAAAAATTGAAATCATTGAAATTTAAAAAAGCTGATCTCGTTAACCCTGTTAGCGAGAGCAATGTAATAATAGAATAACAAATATTTTCAAACATATCATCAGTGTTAATTTTCAAGAGGCGTAGTAAACAACTATAAATTTTTTATCCTCTATTAATTGGCAATCTGCCATAGGACTCGGATGTGACCATTTTAATATATGATGCTTACCTTTTATATAAGACTCTATTTTCTGTGCATCTCCACCCCAAAG
>JABAAA010000216.1 GCA_014239005.1 Alphaproteobacteria bacterium
GCGCAACGAAGCCCGCAAGGGCTGCCACCAAAAACGAGCGGCGCGGTGATTTCCCTTGCGCAAGCCAATAGAGCGAGAGCAAAAGACCGCACACGGAAAGAAGGTAGAGAAGGTAGACGGGTTGGTCCATAGCGGAGGGAGTCAGGATTTCTTCGCGGGCTGGATCTCGCCCTTAGCTTTGCCAGTTTTGCTGGAACTTGTTCTTTTGTCGGGGGCAGAGCCCGATCCTGATCCCGATCCCGAGTCTGAGCCTTGAAACCGTCGGTAGACGGCGGCGAAGCCTGCGACCACGCCGAAGGAGAGCAGGAAGGCGGTGAGCATCGTGTGCGCAAGTCCCAGCGTCGATTCGCCTTTGGAAACGATCAGCCACACGCCGGCGGTGATCGCCGTGCAGACGGGAGCGGTAAGGTTGACAATCGAGAGGTTCGCCGCGCGCGAGGTTCTGCCGACGATCGTGTAGCTTCCCAAGAACAGCGACAGGACGAGAAGCGTCAGTAGGGTAGTGAGATCGTTGCCGCCGACCGAAAGGGGCGAGGGCGAATCCACCAGGAGACCTTGTGCCAAAAAGGCAATGTCGTTCGCATGCTCCGATATCTCTTGGAGATGTTGCAACAGCTCCGGCGAGGGGGAACGCTTCTCCATGCCGAAAGCATAGCAGGAGGGTTCGCTGCGGGGCAAGAAAAAAGGCGCAGGCGAGGAGAGGGGTGAGAGAGGCGAGAGGGGTGAGAGAGGCGAGGGAGGTGAGAGGTGTTGTTGTCGTGCCGTCTTTTTTGCTAGAGTGCTGTTTCGTCTTCACGGCACCTTTTCACGGCGCCTTTTTACGGCACCTTTTTACGGCATCTTGCCCTTTGTTTACTTACGGAGAACCTTATGTCTGATCAATCGACTTCAGGGATGACATCTTTTTTTCATTCGTCTCTTTCCGAGCGCGACGGGGCGATTTCTGCCGCTTTGACGAAAGAATTTGTGCGGCAGCGCGACGGCGTCGAGTTGATCGCTTCCGAGAACATTGTGTCGCGCGCCGTCTTGCAGGCGGCGGGCTGCGTGCTGACGAACAAGTATGCAGAGGGCTATCCGGGCAGGCGATACTACGGGGGCTGCGGGCCTTCCGACGAGGTGGAGAGGCTCGCGCTCGAACGTGTCACAAAGTTGTTCGGTTGTCCTTTTGCCAATGTTCAGCCGCACTCTGGCGCGCAGGCGAATCAGGAGGTCTTCTTTGCTTTGATGCAACCCGGAGACTGCTATCTTTCCATGACCTTGGACGAGGGAGGGCATTTGTCGCACGGAGCGCCGGTCAACGTTTCGGGAAAATGGTTCAAGCCCGTCCATTACGGAATCGACCCTGTCGATCACAGGATCGACTACGAAAACCTTCAGAAGCTTGCCGAGCAGCACAAGCCGAAGCTCATTCTGGCAGGGGGATCCGCCTATCCGAGAATCATCGATTTCGAACGGATTGCCAAGATTGCCAAATCTTGCGGAGCGTGGTTTATGGTCGACATGGCGCATATTGCAGGGTTGGTCGCGGGCAGGGTTCACCCCTCGCCCATTCCGCATGCCGATGTGGTGACTTCGACGACGCACAAGACTTTGCGTTCGGCGAGGGGGGGATTGGGGAAGGTTGAGCCGAGTGCGGAGTGTGCTAGGGAGATGGCGGCGTGCATCAGGCGGGTGTCGAGGTTTTTCTGCTCTTCGTCAATCTCCTGGTCAAGCTCCTGGTCAAGCTTCTGGTGTTGCTTTTGCGCTGTCATGGTGGTGCGAGTGTAGCAAA
>JABAAA010000217.1 GCA_014239005.1 Alphaproteobacteria bacterium
TTCTCTTAACGAAAATTATTTAGCAGTTAAAATGCTAGAAGCGTATCCTGATAATGTGAATATTTTCAAAACGTTTTTTATAAACTTGACTTGTGGTAGTTCTTGGGGAAACATATCTCTAAAAATTCAAGAAGTCATTGATGAATTAAATAAAATAAAACAAAAAACAAGCAATGCCGCAATAAAAAAATTTATTACCCAAAGCTCTCGAAATCTTGAAGATAGAAAAAAACATGAAGAAGAAAGAGAGAAAGAAGAAAAATTGCTCTATGGCTTTTAGACAAACCCTGTCAACAGAGGAACTTGCCAACAGAAGAATCTGATGGGGGAAATTCAACGAAAAAGTTGACTCTTCGCTGCGGACCGGGCATTTTATGCGTGTCGGGTGATTTTCCCGCTCAATGCCTTGTCTAAGGAGGGTGCAAAGAATGTCAGGAATTGACGCATTGCTAGAGAAAATTCGCCATTTTTCCAGGACGGAAAGAGAGAAAGGAACGTATTTCGAAGAGCTGATGATTCTTTGGCTTGGCACAGACCCTTTGCAACAACAGCAATACGAAAGGATTGAACGCTACGCTGACTGGGCTAGAGGAGAGGGTCTCGCTCAAAATGACACGGGGATAGACCTTGTCGCCACTCTTAAGGAAGAGGGGGGCTTTGTTGCCATCCAGTGCAAGTTTTACCAGCCCGACCATGTGATTCAGGCGCATGACCTGGATTCGTTCTTAGGTGCTTCTGCTAAGGAGAATTTTTGCAGACGTCTGTTTATCGACACTACTGAAAAGAATTGGGGAAAGAATGCTGAAAAAAGAATCCAAGGTCTGCGAGCTAAGGTCATCCGTATAAGCCTTGCTGATTTGCGAAACAGCCCTATCGATTGGGAGCAAGTTGATGTTACGGAAGATCAACCCAGCCTGCCCCAAGGAGAAAAAAAGCAGCTACGTCCATATCAGCAGAATGCCTTGAGAGGGGTTTGCTCTGGGTTTGAAGAAAGCGATCGAGGACAGTTGATTATGGCTTGTGGCACAGGGAAGACGCTTGTTGCCTTGAGGATTGCCGAGCAAGTGGCTGGCAAGGGCAAGCGTGTTTTGTTCTTGGCGCCTTCGCTGTCTTTGATTTCGCAGACGATGCGAGAATGGGCGAACGACACGGAGACGGTGTTGCGTTCTTTTGCTGTTTGCAGTGATAGGACGGTGATGGAGAAGGGAAAGCGAAAAGATCCGGACGCGATTGAGGAGAACATCCGAGATGTTGCTTTCCCTGTGACGACGGATGCCAAAGATCTTGCGAAGAATGCGAAAAAGGAAGATCCGAGCAGGATGACTGTCGTCTATAGCACCTACCAGAGTCTCGACAAGATAGCGGCAGCACACAAAGAGGGATTGCAAGACTTTGACCTTATCGTATGCGACGAGGCACACAAGACGACGAGCGCGGTCGTGAATGTGAACACAGTCGAAGAAAAGAGTGGCAGCAAATTTACCGACATACACGACAAGGGCTATGTGAAGGGGAACAAGAGGCTTTACATGACCGCAACGCCGAGGATATTTGGCGAGCAGTCTCGCAGCCAGTCTCGAAAGGAGGGGGGAGTATTGTATGATATGGGAGATCATGAAATTTTTGGGGATGTGTTTTCGTCTTATTCTTTTGGCGAAGCAGTCAGGGACAAAATGCTGACGGAGTATCAGGTTATTGTTTTGCAAATGGACGAAGACATTGTTAGCGGCGACATGCAGAGATTGCTGACAGACGACGAGAGGAAA
>JABAAA010000218.1 GCA_014239005.1 Alphaproteobacteria bacterium
CACAGCCCCCTTTTTGTCCTCGCAATAGTCGCCATCTACATAGTGCGAACTTTGAGGTTGATAGGTTTTCTTGCTCATGATTTTCCTTCCTTGTCTGTGGATTGTCTGTAGATTGTCTCCGCCTAGCCCGCACGCCACGCCCGCGGAGCCAAAGGTTTTTTGCCGAGAATAAGATCGGAGGCTCTCTCGCCGACCATCATAGAGGGAGCATTCGTGTTTCCATTCGTGATCTGTGGAAAGATCGACGCATCGGCGACGCGCAAGCCCTCGATGCCGATCACGCGACACTCAGAATCGACGACCGCATCCCCGTCGCCGCTTCCCATACGACAAGTGCCGCACGGGTGGTAGGCGCTTTCTGCGTGCTGACGAACGAAGGCTTCGAACGCGTTGTCCGATTGCGTCTGCTCGCCGGGGGCGAGTTCTCGTCCTTTGAAGGGGCGCATGGCTTGCTGGGCGACGATCTCTCGTCCCATTTTGAGCGCTTTTCGCATGAGGGGAAAGTCTTCTTTGTGCGTCATGTAGTTGAAGCGGATTTCGGGCGGATGTCTCGGATTCGGAGAAACAACCCTGACCGAGCCACGCGATTTCGATCGCATATGTCCTAAATGCAGCTGGAAGCCATGGCAACGCGCCGGCGAGGTTCCGTCGTAGCGAATGGCGACGGGTAGAAAGTGGAACTGGATATCGGGATACATAGATTTTTCGGACGATCTCACGAAGCCGAGCGTCTCGAAATGGTTGCTTGCTCCGACGCCTGTTTTGAAGAACAGCCATTGTGCGCCGACGAGGGCTTTTCCGAGAAGCGATGTGTAGGGATAGAGCGAGACGGGTTTCAGGCATTCGTATTGCAAGTAGATCTCCAAATGGTCTTGCAGATTTTCTCCGACGGCGGGCAAGGAATGGAGGCAGGGAATGTTGGCATTTTGCAGGTGTCGGGGGTTTCCGATTCCTGAGAGCATCAGCAGTTGTGGCGAGTTGATCGCACCTGCTGCCAACACGACATTTTGGGAGGCGAGGATATGCTGTCGTTTGCCTTTGTGTTCTACGATGATTCCTGTGGCTTTTTTTCCTTCCAGCGTAATTCTGCAGACGAGCGCGTGGGTCATGAGGGTTAGGTTTTTTCGGCAGAGGACGGGTTTGAGAAAGGTTATGGCGGAAGATTGTCTTCTGCCGTTATGGATAGTTCGTTCGGCGGGAGCGAATCCTTCTTGTTTGTTTGCGTTGTAGTGGGGGAGTGTTGGGTATCCTGCTTGTTGTGCTGCTTTGACGAAGGCGATGTCGAGCGGGTTCTTGTGTTGGGCGCGGGTGATGCGGAGTTCTCCTTTTGCGCCGCGCCATTGTGGTGTGGGAGGATTGTATTGCGGAGCGGTTTCTATTTTTTGGAAGTATGGAAGGACATGGGAGCTGTTCCATCCTTTAGCGCCGAGTTTTTCCCATGTATCGAAGTCTTTGGGGTTTCCTCTGACGAAGATCATGCCGTTGATGGCGGAGGATCCTCCGATGATTTTTCCTCTGGGGCAGGCGAGTTTTCTATTGTTGAGGTTAGGTTCGGGTTGTGTTTCGTATCCCCAGTTGTATTTGCGCATGGACATGGGGTATGGGAGGGCGGCGGGCATTTGGATGAGCGGAGAGGAGTCGTTTCGGCTACCTTGTTCGACGAGGAGGACTTTATTTTTATGCGATGCGGAGAGTCGGTTAGCGAGGATGCAACCTGCGGAGCCCGCGCCGATGACGATGTGGGTATAGGGGGGAGAGGA
>JABAAA010000219.1 GCA_014239005.1 Alphaproteobacteria bacterium
TTCGGGTTCGCGCGTAGAAAAGCGCACTACGTGCGCTCGCTCGCGGCGCGCTTTTTGCGAGGGGCAAAGCCCCTCGCGCTCCCCTTTTGCGCGACAACGCCTTTTCGTCGCCGAAAAGCCCGTTAAAAATACTATTTTTTCTGCTACACTCCCGCCATGACTACCGCCGTCACCCTTCTGCAAACCCTCCTCCACGGACGCCTCGTCGGACGCGACTCCCTCGACAATCGCTATTTCGAAAGCAAAAAAACCTCGCAAAAATCCCGCCGCTGGGTCGTCTACGGCAAAAGACCCGAAGACGCCAGCCTCATCCCCGCCGCCTGGCACGCCTGGATCCATCACACCACCGACATCCCGCCCAACAAATCGCCTACCCCCCGCCTCCAACACGCATGGCAAAAACCCCATCGACCCAATTCCACAGGAACCCCCCCGTCCTCTCCTCCGTCCGCCAAAAAACAACACCCCCCGAAACCCTACGAAGCCTGGACACCTCCCTCCCCCGACCTCCCAACTCAATCTTGACCCATCCTACGCCTCCGCAAAAATTCACCGCCGTTGCACTCGCTCGACGACAACGCATCCGACACCGACTCTACGGCGCGACAATCCTCCTCCTCTTCTCCCTCCTGCTCGCGCACTCCTACCGCGCCGACAGAAGCGATGCCGCCAACCACGCGATCACACTCTTCGCCGACTTTCTCAAAGTTCAAGGGCTGCACGCAGGAGACCCCGTCACACTCGGAGGCGTCACCATCGGAAAGGTGACGAAGGTCACCTTGCAAAAGCCCTCGATGAACGTACGCGTGCAGATCGCCGTCGACGATAGCCTCGCCATTCCCTCCGATTCCTCCGCCGTCATCCGCGCCCAAAACCTCTCAGGAAACATGGTTCTCGTCGTCGAAGCGGGCGGCGAAGAACAAACCCTACAAGAAGGAGACTTCTTCTCCTTCTCGCGCGAACCCATCGAGCTGCCCCAACTGATCACAACGATCGTCGAACGCGCCGAACGCAACATCTCCCAAAAGAGAACAATGAGGAAAGAACAATGAAACACAGCTGGTTCGAACTGATCGCAGGATTCGTCGCGCTCGCCTGCGCCGCAGGCTTCTTCCTGTACGCAACCTCCGAAGAGACAAAAGAAGGAGAACAAACCTTCACCGCACACTTTCCCTCCAGCCGCGGCATCGTGCGCGGCAGCGAGGTGCGTCTGAACGGCGTCGTTGTCGGAAAGGTTTTGCGCGTCCATATCGACCAATCCGTCTTCGAGGCAGTCGTCACCCTCGCCATAGCCGATTCGCTACGCCTGCCCTTCGACAGCACGCTGATCGCGCAAAGCCCCCTGCTGCTGGGTGAAGCCTACCTCAGCGTGATTCCGGGCAAGGAGACGACCGCCCTGCAAAACGGCGACCGCATCGTCTCCACACGAAGCGAACCCACCTTTGAAGAAATTTTGGAACGCGCCGTCTTCGTCGTCGGCGAGCAAGCACGATGACACCTCCCTCCGCGCAACGCTGCGCGCACAACGCGAACAAAGAAAAAACGCGCACGAGAACGAGACGAACATGGATTCAACGCACGCTCTCCCGCGCGATCTCTCATGCGGGTTACCGCACGCTTCCTCTTTTCTTCCTCGTTGCCGTTGCCTCGCTCCCCCTCGCCTCGGGACAGGAGGCAAGCGACGAAGGCGACGC
>JABAAA010000021.1 GCA_014239005.1 Alphaproteobacteria bacterium
CATGCCGCCCTGACTGAATCCGAACAGCGCGATCCTTTGAGCTGGCACCTCGTAGTGCGCGCTCAAAGCGTCTAACGCCTCGCTGACAGGGCTCTCGACCTTCTTCAACCCTGAGACGACCTCTTCGTAGGAAAGCATCTGCAATGGAAACCACGCGCGTCCCGTGACAGAACCGCCGACAAGGCAAGGATCGGGAGCTTGAAGAAAGACCTGCGCCGTATCAGGCATCGCGCGTGCAAACGCAGGAGCGAGCGGCAGCAAATCTTCGGCGCTCGCCCCAAAGCCGTGAAAGACGACCAACAGAAAACGCGGTCGCGTCTTCGGGCCTTGACGCTTGTCCTCCAATGTCAAAGCGTCGAGGTCGGCGAATCGTTGTTGCTCTACCATGTCAACTCCATAGATCTTGTCGTGATTCTCTTGTTGTGATTCTCTTGTTGTGATTCTTTCAGACATTCTTGTCGAATCGCCGCGAGCAATAAGGGCATACAACAAAGCCCTCGTCGTTCAGCGAAAGATAGACGACAGGATGCCCGCTGCCTTCGGCACCGCCGTTGCAACGCACGCGCCGAGAACTTTGCGGCGTTGTTTTTTTCGCCGCTTCTTCGGGTTGTTGCGGGGGTTGTGGTGCGGATTGTTCTTGGTTCGTTTTGTGTTGCATGCCTTGGCTCCGTCGGTCTTGCTTCTTACCACTGACCATGTGCATTATACGAGACAGCACGCACAACAACAGCGAGATTCCATGAGCCAGTTCCTCCCTTCGGTCAAAGCGGCGATTTCGATCGAGCGCACGACGAAACGCTACGATGCCGACCTTTTGGCGCTGGACGATGTTTCGTTGCATATTCCGCCCGGCTCTTTCATCGGGCTCTTGGGTCCGAACGGAGCGGGCAAGTCGACCTTGATCAATATCTTGGGCGGGTTGGTGCTGAAAGACAAGGGACGCGTCTCGCTGTGGGGACGCGATGTGGACAAAGACCCGCGCAACGCGCGCGCCTCGATCGGCATCGTGCCGCAAGAAGTGTATATGGATCCCTTCTTCACCCCTCACGCCATGCTGGAGCTGTGCGCCGGGCTCTACGGCTTGCGGCGTAGCGAGCGATGGAACGACACGCTCTTGGAACGGCTGGGCTTGGGCGACAAGAAGCATGTGTATTCGCGCTCGCTGTCCGGAGGCATGAAACGAAGGATGATGGTCGCGAAGGCGCTGGTGCATCGTCCTCCGATTCTCGTCTTGGACGAGCCCACGGCAGGCGTGGATGTCATGTTTCGCAAGCACCTGTGGGCCTTCGTCCAAGAGATGCACGCCGCAGGCACGACGATTCTGCTAACAACGCACTACTTGGAAGAAGCCGAAGCCCTGTGTGAAAAGATTGCGATCATCGATCGCGGCAAGATCGTCGCCTACGACAAAACCGCGACCTTGATCGCGCGGATGGCGACGAAATCGTTGCACATCACCTTTCGCGGAAAAAAACTTCCCACCCTCCTGGAAACCCTGCGCCTGCCCAAGCACGCGCACGTCGTCAGCAGCTCGAAGCACAGCATCGAGATCTGCTACAACCCGCAAAAGGTCGCCGTCGCCGTGTTGCTGGACGCTGTCCGCGACAAGGGGATAGTGATCCAAGACCTGACGACGAAAGAACCTTCGTTGGAAGAGGTGTTTTTGCAAGCGACCCAACAGGGCTTTGTCCCCAAAAAATGATGAGCGCGCAACAAAAACGAACTGCTGGCAGGCGACCGCCTAAGAAAAAGACGCCTCTAGCTTTCTTCGGAGTGGGCGGCTACATGCGGCGCAGCTTTTTTGCCGGGCTCATCGTGTTGATGCCCTTCGTTTTCACCTTCGTGATCGTGCGCTGGTTCGTCTTCTTCATCGATTCGCGCATCGCGCCCTTGATTCCTCAACGGCTGTCCGCATGGACGATCGAACATATCGGCGTCGATCCTGTGCGCGACATTCCTGGGGCAGGCATCGTCATCTTCTTCGTTGCAACGATGATCGTCGGCATCTTCGCGCGCGGACTCATCGGCGCGTGGATCTTGGGACGCATCGAACGCGTCTTGCAACTCATGCCGCTGTTGCCGAAAATCTACTCGACGACCAAACAGATCTTCGCAACGCTCCTTCGTCCCGACAAGAAGACCGCCTTTCGCAAAGCTGTGTTGGTGCAGTATCCGCGCAAGGGATGTTGGACGATCGGTTTTCTGACGGCTGAGAGTATTCCTGAAATTTCCAAGAAGGTTGGCTGTCCTGCTATGCGTGTTGTTTTTGTGCCGACGACGCCGAATCCGACTTCGGGTTTTATTGTTTTCTTTGCCAAGGAGGAGACGATCGACCTCGACATGAAAGTCGAAGACGCCGTGAAAATGGTGTTCTCATTCGGCATCGTGCAACCGCCGATGCTTGTGGGAAAAAAGAAACTTGGCAGCCGAACAACAACTGCTCGCCGTGTAAAGCCTTGACAATGTCTTGACAACGTCTTGACGGAATTGATCCTTGCCCGTCAGGTTTGTTGTTGGTGGATCTTGGCAAGCAAGGCGCGATGCGCAACCCTCTCCTCAGGGCTTGCGGGCAAGACGCGAAGGGGCGGACGCTCTTTCCTTTGCTCTGTCGCTTGTGGACTCTGCCCTTTAAGCGAACTCATTTGTGAGCTCGGTTGCGAGCTCGGCTGCGAGCTCGGCTTGGCTTCAGCAGGAGCGACGGGCAAAGGCTCGGCGAAGGGCTTGACAAGAGGCTCGGCGAAACCTATTCCCTGCTGCCTTCCTCCGCGCAGTTCCAAATAGACCTTGGCAAGTAGATGCGCGTCGGTCAGCGCGCCGTGTCGTTCACGCACGGAGAGATCGATTCCATAACGGCGACACAGCGCGTCCAAGCCGACGCGATCGCCACGAAACCGATCTTGAGCCAGCACGAGCGTGTCGCAAACGGGATTGGAAAGGGGAGGCTTCGCGCAACATTTCAGCTCGTTGTTGAGAAAGCCCAAGTCGAAGGGAGCGTTGTGGATCACCAAAGCCGCGTCTCCGAAGAACTCCAAGAGCTCGTCGGCAATATCGGCAAAGCGCGGCATGCTTTTGACGAAGTTGTCGTCGATGCCGTGGATTTCGCGCGCGCTTTCGGGAATGTCGCGTTCAGGGTTGAGGTAGCGATGGAACTCGTTTCCTGTCGGCACGCAATGTTGCAGTTCGACGCAGCCGATCTCGACGATCTTGTGCCCCTGCAGCGCGTCCAGCCCTGTTGTTTCCGTATCGACGACGATCTCGCGCATCATGCCCGCTTGCTTCAAACCGCTTGCTTCAAACCTCTTGCCTTCTGTCAGCGCGTCTTCTTGCGCCATTGCTTCCACGCAACATAGAGCGTGAGCGCACGCAAGACAAAGAAAAGATACAGCGCGACCCACAAGCCCGTGTTGCCAAAAAGCGCGGTGAGCGGCAGGGCTGCGAGCACAAATCCTGCGGCTGCCAGCGCCATGCACACCATGATTTCACGCGTGAGCGTGAGTCCGAGGAAGATGCCGTCCCATGCGTAAGCCCATACGGCGACGACGGGAACGAAGACAGCAAACCAGCGATAGGCGGGGGCAGCAGCGCGAACTGCCTCGATATCGGTGAAGCCCGCGACGATCGTGGCGAAAGCAAGCGCGTAGACGCAAGCGAACAGAAGGGCGAACAGGCACGACCACACGAAGACGGTGTGCACCACCGCATCGAGGGCTTGTCGCCTCTTCTTCTTGCTGGCGTGTCGTGCCACCTGCTCTCCCGCCATCGCCTCGCCTGCCAGCGCGAACCCGTCCAGCGCGTAGGCGGCGATCTCGATCAACTGCCGCAGGATCGTGTTGACGGCAAGCGCGATGTTGCCGACCGAAGCCGACAGCAACCAAAAGAACTGAAATGCCAGCAGCATGCACAGCGTGCGCAAAAAGATGTGTGTGTTAATGGCGAAGAATCGTCTTATCTCGCGCACATTCAGAAGGTCTGCGCGTGCGATCTTGCGCGACAGCTTCAAGTGAGGAGAGCGCGCGAGAACTCTCACGACGCAAACGAGCGCGAGGGTTGCGCCGATGATTTCGGCAGCCACGGTTGCCCACGCGATGCCAAGGACTCCCCACCCGCATCCGAAGGCGAGCAGAGGGCTCAAGACGATGTTGACAGCGATCACCGAAGTTTGGATCGCCATCATCAAGGTGCTGCGATTGACGCCCAAGAACCATCCGTAGAACGCGTATGAGGCAAGCGCGAAGGGAGCGCCGACAAAACGCACGCGCAAATACTGTGAGAAGGGTTGGGTCAGGCTTTTGTCTTGAACATAGAGTTCGACTGCAAAAAGCACGATCAAGGGAGAAAGCACCAACAGCACCGTCCCAAGCACTGCCCCGCACCCCGCGCCGCGCAAGAGCGAAAGCCGTACACCGCGCGCGTCGTTGGCACCAAGGGCTTGAGCGGTGACCCCTGTCGTTCCCATGCGCAAGAACCCGAAGAGCCAAAAGACGAAATGGGCGAAGATGCTTCCCAACCCTACGGCGGCGAGGAAGGCTACGCCGGGCATGCGTCCTGCGACGGCGGTGTCCACCACCCCCAACAGCGCGATCGTGACATGCCCTGCGATGATCGGGGCTGCGCGGCGCAAGCAATCTTGCGACGAGGGGGTGCGCAAGAAAGCTGCGATTCTCCTTGCGCCGTCAATCGAGCGCGATGACATAGTCGGGATCGATGCGATAGACGCCTTTGTTCGGAAAGGCGACGGTAAACGAGTTCTTCTCCAAGCCGACGATGCGTCCCTCGCCGAGCTGACGATGCTTGCACGCATCGCCTATCTTCCAGTCGTTCGTCTTCACATGGTTTGCCAGCCCTTGCGATTCGTGGTGCGTTTCTTTCTTACTTGTATGTGCGTTTTCTTCCAAGGGCTCATCCGTGTGAAACGACGCAACGTCGCTTGACGCGTGCCATCTCTCTGCTGCGTCGCTGATGTCGTGGACGAAGGGCTCGTCGTGGTCGACGACATCGTTCGGGATCTCTTTGAGAAAACGCGACGGCGCAGCAGTACGCATCTGTCCGAAGATATGACGCAGGCGCGCATAGCCTATCGTCACATGCTTGCGCGCACGCGTGAGCGCGACATAGGCGAGACGTCGCTCTTCTTCCAACGCCTGTTCGCCTTTTTCTTGCAGGCTCCGCTGCATCGGAAACAATCCTTCTTCCCAACCCGGCAGGAAGACGGCGTCGAACTCCAAACCCTTGGCAGCATGCATGGTCATGACGGCAACGCGACCCTTGCCGTCCTCCTCCTCGCCCTCGACGACCAACGCGACATGCTCTAGAAAGCTCTCCAGGCTCTCGACCTCCTCCAAGGCGGAGTAGAGCTCGCGGATGTTGTCGAGGCGCGTTTGCTCGTCCGCCTTCCCGCGCCAGTGTTGAAGGTAGCCCGATTGCACGACGACAAGCTCAACAAGGCTGCGCAACGAAAGCTCGGACGCTTTCTTGCGCCAACCCTCGATCTGTTTGCATAACAGCGCAAGCATCTGAGCCGCGCGTCCTTTCACCGTCCCTTGCTCTAACAATCCTGCCACGGCTTCTTGCATCGGCAAGCCTTGCGCGTGCGCAAACGCTGCCAGCTTTTGCAAGGTGACCGCGCCCAATCCTCGTACGGGCTTGTTCGCAATGCGTCGAAAAGCCAAGTCGTCGGCGCTTTGATGCGTCGCGCGCAGGTAGGCAACGACATCGCGGATCTCTTCGCGCTCGTAGAAACGCGCGCCTCCGACGATGCGATAGGGAATATCCTCGAACAGAAAGGCTTCTTCAAAGGCGCGCGTCTGTGCACCCGTGCGCACGAGGACGGCGGTCTGTCCGTAATCGATCGCATGCTTGCGGTGCAGCGACTCGATCTCCTCGACGATGGAGCGAGCCTCACTCCTGCCGTCGTAAAATCCTCGCACAGCGATTCGCTCCTGTGCGCCGAATCCCCGTTCTTCTGTCCACAGATTTTTTCCCATGCGTTGCTTGTTCCGACGAATCAGTCCTGCTGCAGCCCGCAAGATATGGGGTTGCGAGCGATAGTTGCGTTCCAAGCGAATGACGCGTGCACGCGGGAAATCTTTTTCAAAGCGCAGAATGTTCCCGACCTCCGCGCCGCGCCAGCCGTAGATCGACTGGTCGTCGTCGCCGACACAACAAATGTTTTTATGTCCTTCGGCGAGCAAACGCATCCACAAGTACTGGGCGATGTTCGTGTCTTGATACTCGTCGATCAACAGATAGCGATACTGCTCGCGGCAACGTTGCAAGATGTCGGCGTTGTGGCGGAAGAGCTCGACACAATGAAGGATCAGGTCGCCGAAGTCGCACGCACCCGACGCGACAAGACGTTGCTGATAGAGTCGATAGACCTTGCGCGCACAACCCGCCGCCTCTTCTTCGTCGACGGCATCCGGCAGCAGCGCGCTGTCTTTCCACCGCTGGATCATCCAAACCCATCGTCGCGTGGATGCCAGATCGGATTCCAGCGACAGCTCTTGCAAGACTTCTTTGAGCAGACGGCGTTGGTCGTCCGTATCGACGATTGTGAAATCGCGCCGCAAGCCGATGGTTTCAGCGTGTCGTCGCAGCAGCTTGACGGAGAGCGAGTGGAAGGTGCCGAGCGCCATGCGATGGGTCTCTGCGCCCAAGAGCGATTCGACGCGGCTTACGATTTCGCGCGCGGCTTTGTTCGTAAAGGTGGCAGCCAAGACCTGCGAAGGAAAGGCGAATCGTTTCACGACCAGCATCATCAGACGCACGGTCAGCACACGCGTCTTGCCCGTTCCCGCGCCCGCCAGCACGAGCAGCGGTCCTTGCAAGCATTCGACGGCTTCGCGCTGCTTGTCGTTCAGGGATTCCAGCCATGTCTGTTCGAATTGTGCCTGATCGATATCCACGCGTGTTTCCTTGCAAACGCTTCTCTTCTAGGCTATGTTTTACACATTGACTCTGCAAAGGCAAACGAGCAGACTGCTCGCGCCGTAACGGTTTTCTGCCTCGCGCGTCTGATACGCTCTGTTTCCATGTCCGACCCTCACCGCGAATCGATCGAATCTTTTTGGGAAGAGCGTGATTCGCTCTCCCCCTCCTCTGTAGCAGCACGCGACACCCTCGATGCGGTTCTCGCGCGCTTGGATGCAGGGGAGATTCGCGCCGCCGAAAAGCAAGGCGACCAATGGATCGCCTGCGAATGGGTCAAGAAAGCGATCCTCCTCTCTTTCCTGCTCAGCCCGATGAAGCCGATCGCAGGCGCACCGCAAGGAAGCTCGTGGTGGGACAAGGTCGACAACAAGTTTCTGGGCTGGAACGAACAAGATTTTCAGCGCGCCGCCTTTCGTGCCGTCCCCAGCTGCGTCGTGCGCCGAGGCGCTTACATTGCACGCAATGTCGTCTTGATGCCCTGCTTCGTCAACATCGGTGCCTATGTCGACGAAGGTACGATGGTCGATACATGGTCTACGATCGGCTCTTGCGCGCAAATCGGCAAGCGCGTGCATGTCTCGGGTGGCGCGGGCATCGGCGGCGTTCTGGAGCCCTTGCAAGCTGCCCCTGTGATCGTCGAAGACGATTGCTTCATCGGCGCGCGCTCGGAAGTCGCCGAAGGCGTGGTCGTGGAACAGGGCAGCGTGATCGCCATGGGCGTCTTTTTAGGACAATCGACGCGAATCGTCGATCGCAACAGCGGCGAGGTACATGTCGGGCGCGTGCCGGCGGGCTCGGTCGTCGTACCGGGTTCGCTGCCCGCACGAACACCGAAATTTGCCGACGGCAGCGTTGCGCCAAACTTGGCTTGTGCCGTGATCGTCAAACGGGTCGATGCAAGGACAAAATCCAAAACCGCCATCAACGACCTGCTACGAGACGCGTTGCAACAAGCGTGAGGGGGAA
Source organism: Alphaproteobacteria bacterium (assembly GCA_014239005.1). GTDB lineage: Bacteria > Pseudomonadota > Alphaproteobacteria > JABAAW01 > JABAAW01 > JABAAW01. The sequence goes on from JABAAA010000021.1 coordinate 7,897, forward strand.
AGTATGAACAAGGGGGAAAACGATGAAGGGCTCGTCCCAAAGAACGAAGCAAGGGACGAAGCAAAAGGCGAGGCAAAAAACAAACGCCGTGGCGAACGTTGCGTGCAACCTGTCTTGTCTTCCTCTGCCTTGTCCTCCTCTGCCTTGTCCTCCTCTGCCTTGCGTATGGCGCAAACGCTCGTGCGGACGCGCACGCCGACGCCTGCGCGGGGAGAAATTTTCCAAACACTCGAAGCATGGCTGGAAGAAGCGGGTTTCGCTTGCCGTCGCTACTGCTTGGGAACGGGGGAGGAGGCGACCGACAACCTTTACGCACGCGCAGGGTCGAGCAAGCCGGTGTTTGCCTTCTGCGGACACCTTGATGTCGTTCCTGAAGGGGACGCGTCGCTGTGGTCGTCCCCCCCTTACGCGGCTGCGATCAAAGAGGGTATGTTGATCGGTAGAGGCAGCGTGGATATGAAAAGCTCGGTTGCAGCTTTCGTCGCCGCCGCGCGCGACTTTTTGCGAGAAGAAGATTTCGCGAACGGCTCGATCGTCGTGTTGCTGACAGGCGACGAGGAGGGCTCGGCGCGCTTCGGCACGCGCGCGCTCCTCGAAGAACTGGAGGAGAAGGACAAAGACTTCGACGCGTGTCTGACCGGCGAACCTACGAGCGATCGCGTGTTGGGAGATCGTGTGAAGATAGGACGGCGCGGCTCTTTGAGCTTGCGTCTTCAAGTTTTGGGCAAGGGGGGGCACAGCGCCTATCCGCACTTGGCGGAGAATGCTGCGCACAAGTTTCTGCCTTTTTTGCATGCGCTTTCGACCTTGTCGCTGGACGCAGGCACGAAGGACGGTCTGTTCGAGCCCTCCAGCTTGCAGATTGCAGGGCTGACGACGGACACGCAGGTTTCGAACATGCTGCCCGGTCGCGCGGAGGCGTTGGTGAGCATTCGCTACAACCCGCTCCACAGCGAGCAGAGCTTGCTCGCCTTGCTGCGCGAGATGGCGCGTACGCACGGCATCGAGGTGGCGACGGAGCGTCTGTCTTCGGCGGAAGTTTTTTTCACGCCGCCGAACGCGTTCAGCGACCTTGTCGGCGCTGCGATCGAAGAGGTTTGCGGCTGCCAGCCTTGCCTTTCGACCAATGGCGGCACTTCGGATTCGCGCTTTCTCTACAGCTATTGTCCGACATTGGACTTCGGTCCCGTCGGCGCCAGCATGCATACGAGCGACGAGCATATTGCCGTCGACGATGTGCAGCGGTTGACAGAGGTGTATCGCTCCGTGTTGAAAAGATTTTTCTCGTCATGATTCTCATCGAAGAGCTGTTGTCGCTGGACGCGATCTTTGTCTCGTTGAAGGTGCGCTCGCGCCGCCATGCCTTCGAAACGATGATCGATTGCCTTGCCGAAACCCACGCGCTGGATCGCGCGCGCGCCTTGGGCTTGCTGTTGGAACGCGAGAAGCTTGGCTCGACGGCGACCGGCGGCGGCGTCGCGCTGCCGCACGCGCTGGTCGAGGGGATCGACGGCGCGCTTGGTTGCTTCGCGCGCCTCGACAAGGCGATCGACTTCGACGCGCCCGACGACAAGCCCGTCGATCTGCTCTTCCTGCTGCTGGTCGATAGCGCGCACGGTGCGCAACACGCGCGTACGATCGCGCACATTTCGCTGGTGATGTCGCAAAAGCCTCTGCGCGACGCTCTGCGCCGTGTCAAGAATCGCAACGAGATGTTCGACTTGTTGACAACCCACGAGCACGGAGCGACACGCGGCTGATGTCGCAGATGTCGCAAAGGACGCCAAGCAACACGATTCCTTTTCTTGAGGCGGAGGAACTCTCGTGCGCGACAGCAGACAGGGTGCTGTTTTCCGATTTGTCCTTTGCGCTCGATCGAGGATCTTTAGCGAGCTTGCGCGGCGCGAACGGCAGCGGCAAGAGCTGCCTGTTGCAAAGTCTGTGCGGCGTTGCTCGACAAGGCGTAAAAACAAAAGGACGCGTGCGATGGCAAGGGCGTGCCGTTCCTTTCGAGGGGCTTGCAAGCGAGACGATGCTGGTCGGACACAATCCGCCCTTTTTGAACAGCCTGAGCCTTTTGGAAAACTTGCGCTTTTGGGCAAGGGTGTTTGCGCCGCGCGACCACGAACAGACGTTGCCTACCTGCGCACGTTGGTTTGCGCTCGAAGATTTTTGGCAGGCTCCCCTCTCACGCCTCTCTGCAGGGGAGCAACAACGCGGCGCGCTCGCGATGGTGGCGTTGAAACCGCACGCGAGGCTGTGGGCTGTCTCCGAACCTGAAGTTTCGCTGGACGCGCAGGCAAGGCAACAGCTGCACAGCTGCCTGCAAGATCATTTGAAGCGCGGGGGGGCTGCGATGATCGCCTTGCACGAGAGCTTGCCCGAATCCTTGCAACAGAAGGTGGGGTGCAACTTGATGTTGAGCGAAGCGGTCTCAACGCCATGAAGAACGACGTTTCGGCAAACCCCGCTGATTCTGGACACGATTCTTGGCGCGATTCTTGTCGCAATTCTTGGCTTGTCTTTACAGCCCTTCTGTCGCGCGAACGCAGATTGGCGATGCGCGAACGTAGCGGCTTGTGGCTTTCTCCTTCCTTCGTTCTGTTGGCGAGTATCGTCATGGCTTTTGCCGTTTCGAAGATTTCGCTCTCTTCGCCCGTATTGTATGCGGCGAACAGCAGCATTCTGCTGTGCTTCGCTTGCATGCTGGGCTTGGAGGGGTGGCTGACAAGGGCAGGGGAACGCGAGAGCCTGACGCTCTACGCCCTCAGTGCGCAGAGCTGGCTTTCTTTTGTGACTGCGAAGTTTGCGATTTTTCTCCTGCTGCGCGGTGTGCCTGCGGCGTTGGCGACGAGCGGTGCGCTGTTGTTCTACCCGCGTCTGGAATTTCCGCTGTTCGCGGCGTTCTCGCTCGCACTTCCCGTAACGCTGCTGTGCGCGACCGCGCTTTCTGCGATCGGATTGTTCGTTGCCACCTTGACGCTGCAATCTCAGGCGCGTGCCGAGAACGCTCTTCTTTTTGCGCTGCCGCTGTTTCTTCCGCCGTTGTTGCTCTCGATGTCGTGTCTGTCGAGCGGACTCTCTTCTCGTCCCCCCTCTTTCGCGTTGCCGTTCGCGCCCTCGCTGCTATTGCTGTGCGGCGGCGTCTTTCTTTCGCTCGCCTTGTTGCCCGTCTGCGCGTTTTTGCTAGGGTCTTTTTCTCGCTCGCGTTCTGACGAAGAAACGCCGTAAGATGGTTTTTTTGCAAGCCTCCCCGATAGATCCACCATCACGATGAACCTCCTCCTTCGATGGGCGAACCCTTTCGTGGCAGGCAAGGTGGCAGCGCGTTTGCGTGCTGTCTCTCTGCCCGCAGCGGTTCTCTTCGGTGCGACGGGGATGGTGTGGGGCTTGTTCTTTGCTCCCGCCGATTACCTTCAAGGCGAATCGGTGCGCATCATCTATCTGCATGTTCCGTCCGCCACCCTCTCGACCTTGCTCTTCGGCGCGATGGCGGTGGCGTCGCTCGGTTTTCTCGTGCTGCGCCTGCCAAGCCTTGCCCTCGTCTGCCGCGCCATCGCACCTTCAGGATTGTTGATGACCGCGCTGTGCCTCATCACAGGATCCTTGTGGGGAAAGCTCAGCTGGGGAACGTGGTGGGTGTGGGACGCAAGGCTTACCTCGCTGCTCGTGCTGTTCTTTATCTACATCGGCTACTTCGCGCTCGAAAGCCTGTTCGCCGATACCGATGCCGCACGCGCGCGCATCGTCACTTCGGTGTTTGTGCTGGTGGGTGCCGTCGACCTGCCCATCGTCAAGTTCTCGGTCGATTGGTGGTACAGCTTGCACCAACCCGCAAGCCTGTTGCGCAAGGGCGGCAGCAGCATTCATCCCGACTTGTTGCAACCTCTGCTGCTTTGTCTTGCGAGCGCAACCCTGTTCGCGGCTTGGGCGAGTTTCACGGCGTTCGAAAACATCTCGATGCGCACGCGCTTGCGACGTTTTTAGCCTCTCTTTTACAAACCCCTTGTTGTGCAACACCCCTTGTTCTAACGCGCTTGTTCTTGATGACTTTCTTCTCGCTTTGGAACGTTATGCTTGAACGCCTCGACGCGCTACCGACATTGGTGTTGGTCGCCTACGCCGTGTGCCTGTGCGCGCTGGTGCTGTTTTCGTCGCGGTTGCGATACGAAAGAACGAGGCTGCGCCGTGCGCTGAACGAAGGTATGAGAAAACGCAAAAGAGAACTAGAAGGGGATTGATCGATGCGAGCTTCCAGAAATTCACCCAGAAATTCACGCAGCGCTTCACGCAAAGCTTCACATAGATCTTGGCGGCGGACGCAACGTCTGACGGCTGTGATCGTGCTGCTCGGCTGCTTGGGTGTGGGGGCGATGTTTGTGTTAACCGCCTTGCGCGAGAACATCGTCTTCTTTCTTGTGCCTTCGGACATCGTCGAGCGTCTTGCGGAAGGAAGGATGGAGGATGCTCCTATCCGACTGGGTGGTCTAGTGTTGGAAGGCAGCGTCGTGCGCGACAAGAACAGCGGCGTGGTGCGTTTTGTTGTCACCGACGGTTCGGAACATGTTGCGGTGCGTTATCGCGGGATCGTGCCTGATTTGTTTCGGGAGGGACAGGGTGTGGTGGCGAGCGGCACGCTGGCTGCAAGGGTTGCGGTTGCGCTTGGAGGAAAGCCTCCCGAGCTTCTTCCGTTGCTGGAGGCGGAGCAGATCTTGGCGAAGCACGACGAGTATTACATGCCGCGCGGACTGGAGAAGGCGTTGAAGAAGCGTGACCTTTGGCGCGAGCAACCCTGATTCGCGCTGAAGATTAAACCAAGAAGATTAAACGAAGGAGATCAAACCAAGGAGATCAAACGATGGGCGTCGAAATCGGTCACTACGCGCTGATACTAGCGTTCTGCACTTCTTTGGTGCTGGCAATCGTGCCTGCGCTAGGGTTGATTCGATATCGCAACATCGGCGATCACTTCGCGCCCGCCCTGTCGCTCGTGCGTCCCCTGACGGTATGGCTGTTCGTCCTGTGCCTGAGCGCCTGCGCGATGCTGATTCGCGCCTTTCGCG